>NZ_JBJYKD010000014.1:0-65929 GCF_049310025.1 Thermorhabdus hydrogeniformans
AGATAACGCACCTCATTCCCCATAGTGACATTTTATCACGATAGTCTACAAGGTGACATTATCATAAAATAACCACAATTATGGTCTAAAACTTATTGACTTTTGCTAATTGTTATAATATAATTAAGTTAAACGTTTTAGTTTAACGTTTTCGTAAAACGTTTGACCAATTTTCCCGTGAGGAGTTTGCTTTTTATGGCTACCATAAAGGACATCGCCAAACTCGCCAATGTTTCCATAACAACGGTTTCAAGAGTTCTCAACGGTAAATTTGACGGCGTCAGCGAAACTACTCGAAAGAGAATCGAGAAAATAGCCGGGGAATTGAACTACCGGCCCAATCGACTGGCCAGAGGCCTTGTGACAAAGCGTACCAACACTCTCGGCCTGATACTTCCCGACATAACCAACCCCTTTTTCCCGCAAATCGTCAGGGCGGTGGAGGATACGGCGAATAAGTTCGGCTACAATCTCATACTCTGCAACACCGACGATGACAGCGGCAAAGAGAGACTGTATATCCAGGTGTTAAAAGAAAAATGCGTGGACGGGATCGTATTTACCACCAGCACCAATCCCAGCGCTGAAAATATAAAACAACTCATCGATTTCGGCATACCTTTTGTGCTGGTGGACCGCTATATCGACATAGACCACCTTCCGGGTGTTTATACGGACGGCGTCTCTGGTATGTATCAGGCCGTAAAACACCTCATAGAAATGGGCCATGAAAAGATAGCCTTTATTTCCGGGCCGAAACAGAGCAAAACAGCAAATCAAAGGTTTCTGGGATATGTTAAAGCCCTTGAGGAGCACGGCATATCAGTGCGAGACGGCCTCATCAAAGACGGTAACTTTAAGATGTCAGGTGGGCAAAATGCCATAAAAGACCTGCTGGCATGCGGGGAAGATTTTACCGCCGTGGCGTGCGCCAATGACCTCATGGCTGTCGGTGCCATGGAGGTATTGCGGCAGGAAGGGATAAAAATTCCTGAAGAAATCTCTATTACGGGTTTTGACAATATCTCGCTCTCAAATGTGGTGCATCCAAAATTGACCACCGTTGAACAGCCATCTTATGAAATGGGGCAGAAGGCCACTGCAATGCTTGTTAAACTGATTGAAGGCAGGCCCCTGAAAAAAAACGAGGTGGTCCTGAAGCCCCGGCTCATAGTAAGGGATTCCGTAGCGAAAAGGGGGTAGAGCTTTGAACTTTGTTGTCATTGGAAGTCTGAATATGGATTTTAATTTCAAGGTCCCGCACCTTCCGGCCGTCGGCGAGACTTTAAAAGCGGCGGATTACAGAACGACTCCCGGAGGCAAGGGCGCCAATCAGGCGGTGGCCCTTGCAAGGCTGGGGGGCGAAGTGTTGATGATCGGTGCCGTGGGCAGCGATGATGCGGGAAAAAGCCTGAAGAAATCTCTTTCAAACAGCGGCGTGGATGTAAAAGGCGTAAAGGAAGTGGGGGAACCCACCGGAAGGGCCTTTATTACGGTGGATGAAATGGGCGACAACACCATCATAGTATTCCCCGGGGCCAACGATGTTCTGGAATTTGATTGGGTTTGTAGATTTTCAGCGGAAATAAAAAAGGCGTCGTACGCCGTTTTGCAGCTGGAAGTGCCATTAAATACCATAATCGATTCAATAAATCTAATTCACGATGTGGGAACCAGGATAATTTTAAACCCGGCTCCGGCCCAAAAAATACCCGACGAGGTTTATTCAAAGATAGACATCATAACACCCAACGAGAGTGAGCTTTCAATTTTAACCGGTATGCGGGTGGAGGAAAAAGGCGGTATTCTTGAGGCCGCCCGGGTGTTGCTGGATAAGGGAGTTCCGCATGTGGTAGTGACCCTTGGAGCCAAAGGCTGTCTTTATATGAATGAAAAAGATTCCTGTTTCATTGATAGCTTTAAAGTCAATGCCGTGGACTCCACCGCAGCGGGAGACGCCTTTACAGCGGGCCTGGCCGTGGCCCTGAGCGAGGGCAGGTCTTTTAAAGACGCGCTGACCTTTGCGGGTGCTGCAGGAGCTTTAACGGTTACAAAACCCGGAGCCCAGGAATCATTGCCGTTCAGACAGGACGTCGAAGATTTTTTAAGGAGGCGTGAATGATGAAAAAGAACCCGCTGTTAAACAGCGAAATATCTTATATCATATCCCGCTTGGGTCATACCGATACTATAGTCATTGCCGACGCCGGCCTTCCTATCCCCGACAATGTAAGGAGAATCGATCTGGCACTGGTACCGGGCATGCCGTCGTTTTTGGACACACTGGAGGCGGTGCTTACGGAATTAAAGGTTGAAAGCGCCGTGGTGGCTTCGGAAATGAAGCAGAAAAGCCCCGGGCTTTACTCCAAAATAAAAGAGAGTTTGAAGAATGTCGCAATTGGAGAATTGAGCCATGAAGAATTTAAGCGCGAAACCGCCAGGGCAAAGGCCGTTATAAGGACGGGGGAATTTACGCCATACGCCAATATCATTTTACAGGCCGGGGTGATGTTTTAAATGCCGCTTCTTGAGATGAAAGGCATCTGCAGGTCATTTCCGGGAGTTAAGGCTCTGGACGATGTGGATCTTATTCTAAATTCAGGCGAGGTCCTGGCACTCCTGGGGGAAAACGGCGCCGGAAAATCCACTCTTATAAAGATTCTGGGCGGCATCTACCGGAAAGATTCGGGAGAGATACATATAGAAGGCCGGAAGGTGGAGTTTAATTCGCCGCATGATGCATTGAAAAACGGGATAGGGATAATCCACCAGGAACTCAGCCTGATACCACATCTGTCGGTAAGGGAAAACATTTTTCTCGGAAGGGAAGAGGTCAACCCAATTACAAAAAGAATAGACTGGAAACGTATGGATGAAGAAAGTCAAAGACTTCTGACGCAGCTGGGCCTGGAGGATATTGACTTGACAAAAAGCGTAAAAGACCTGAGCGTGGCGGTTCAGCAGATGGTCGAAATAGCAAGGGTCCTTTCCATGAACTGTAAAATCATTGTAATGGATGAACCTACCGATACCCTCACCGCCCAGGAAACTGTTTTTTTGTTCAATATCATAAAGACTCTCAAAGCTTCTGGAAAAGGAATAATTTACATCAGCCACAAGATCGAAGAAATTTTTGAAATAGCCGACAGGGTTCAGGTGCTTCGGGACGGCAAATTTATAGGGGTTAAAGACGTAAAAAACACCAATGCCGAGGAACTCATAAAGATGATGGTAGGCCGGGAATTAAACGAAAAATTTCCACGGGTTCCCCCCGACCCGGGAAACGTCGCACTGGAGCTTAAAAATGTCAATTCGCCGGGCCGTTTGAAAGACATCAGCTTTAAGGCATATAAGGGGGAGGTTCTGGGGATTGCGGGACTCGTGGGAGCCGGCAGGACGGAGCTTGCCAAGACCATTTTCGGAGTTTACGATTATTCGGGGACAATTCTGTTAGAAGGCAGGCCGGTTAAAATAAGATCGCCACAAGAAGCCATAGGACACGGCATAGTGTATATTACCGAGGACCGCAAGGCTGAAGGATTGTTTTTGGATCATGAAGTCTTCTTTAACATGACCCTGGCGGCAATCAAAAATATGAGCACAAGGAGCGGCAGAATTTTGAAATATTTAGAAAAATCCCAGGTGAATGAATATATAGGTAAATTGAAAATCAAAACGCCATCGGTCAAGGAAAAGGTAAAAAACTTGAGCGGAGGTAACCAGCAAAAACTTATCCTTGCCAAGTGGATGATGATAAATCCACGGATAATAATACTGGATGAGCCCACCCGCGGTGTGGACGTGGGGGCAAAAGTGGAAATATATAACATTATCAATTTTTTGAAAAAACAGGGGAGTGCGATAATAATGATTTCCTCCGAACTCCCGGAAATACTGGGCATCAGCGACCGGATACTGGTGATGCACGATGGCAGAATTACCGGCGAATTCACCCGCGATGAGGCCACACAGGAAAAAATCATGAAATGCGCCGTGAATATTTAAGGGGTGATAGAAGTTGAATCCTGCAAGCGCGTTTGAGAAAAAGACCGGTTTGAAGGAAAAGATCTGTAAACTGCAATCGATAGTGGGACTTTTGCTTTTATGCGCCGTTCTAACCGTTCTGACACCAAGATTTTTAACCTATTCCAATCTATTCAATGTCCTGCGTCAAACCGCTTTGAACGCCATTATAGCGGTGGGGATGACTTTCGTAGTATTGACCGGGGGTATCGATCTGTCCGTGGGGTCCATTCTGGCTTTTTCCAGCGTGGTTGCGGCCAGTATGGCTCATGGAGGGGGCCCCGCATGGATAGCGATCCTGGTGGGGCTGATCATCGGCTGCATGCTCGGATTCTTTAACGGCATTGCCATTACAAAAGGTAACGTTCCGCCGTTCATCGCCACCCTTGCCATGATGACCATGGCCCGCGGGGCCACTCTTGTTTACACAAACAGTCAGCCCATTACAGGGCTTGGAGAAGGTTTCTATTTCATAGGCAACGGCTATCTGGGCCCCTTCCCTTTTCCGGTGGTGATTGTCTTGGCCATCTTTGCCCTGACATATTATGTTCTGGGCCAAACCCGCCTGGGCAGGTATATCTATGCCACAGGCAGTAATGAGGAGGCTGCGAAGTTAACGGGGATAAACACAGGATACATCAAACTCCAGGTGTATACCATATCCGGTTTTACCGCCGCTTTAAGCGGGGTGATTATTACCTCCAGGTTGAATTCCGCCCCGCCGACCATAGGCACCGGGGCGGAGCTCGACGCCATTGCTGCGGTGGTGCTTGGGGGGACCAGCCTCGCCGGAGGTCAGGGCTCCATACTGGGGACTTTTGTGGGCGCCCTTATAATAGGCGTGCTCAACAACGGCCTCAATTTATTAAACGTCTCCTCATACTATCAATTGCTGGCCAAAGGTGCGGTAATTCTCTTGGCCGTACTGCTCGACAGGAGGAAAAGCTGAGATATCTCGGCTTTATCCTAATAAAAACATTAAAATTGGGGGTTTTAGTGTATGTTCAGGTTTAAAAAGCTGTTAGTGGCTGGTCTTGTGTTGCTGGTTATGATGAGTTTGCTTGCGGGCTGCGGAAATTCCAAAAATCAGCAGGCTCAGGATCAGGGCGGTCAATCCGCAGACCAGAACAAGAAAGTGGGGCTGGTCATTTCTACGCTGAACAATCCCTTCTTTGTAACTTTGAGGGACGGAGCCCAGAAAAAAGCTCAGGAATTGGGGTATGAATTGATAATCCTGGACTCTCAAAATGATTCATCCAAAGAGCTCTCCAATGTGGAAGACCTGGTGCAGCAGGGCGTTTCTCTCCTTATGATTAACCCCGTGGACAGCGACGCTGTTGCCAACGCCGTCAAGATGGCCAATGAAAAAAACATACCGGTTATCACCCTTGACAGGAGTGCCAACGACGGAAAGGTGGTCACCCATATAGCCTCCGACAACGTTGCCGGGGGAAAAATGGCGGGTCAGTTCATAGTTGACAAACTGGGCGGTAAAGGCAATGTGGTGGAACTGCAGGGAATACCCGGCGCTTCGGCTGCGAGAGACAGGGGGCAAGGTTTTGAGGAAGCCATCAAGGGAACCGAAATAAAGATTGTGGCCTTTCAGCCGGCAGACTTTGACAGACAGAAGGGCTTGAGTGTCATGGAAAACATACTCCAGGCCCAGCCCCAAATAGATGCGGTTTTTGCACAGAATGACGAAATGGCTCTTGGTGCTATCCAGGCTATCGAGGCCGCCGGCAGAAAGGGCATACTGGTGGTGGGGTTCGACGCGATAGACGATGCACTGAAGGCCATAGAGGAAGGTAAAATGGCCGCCACTGTAGCACAGCAACCCGAACTTATCGGCTCCCTGGGAGTGGAGTATGCCGACAAGGTATTAAAGGGTGAAAGCGTTCCCGAATACGTGCCTGTGGAACTCAAACTGATAACGAAATAGATTAAAATTAGCAGAGCGGAGGGTTCATTCCCTCCGCTCAATTTTAACACCGGCCTCAAATTTAATATAGAAATTTTTATTACCGTGAAAGGTAATTTTGATTTTTTGAAGAATATTATATTCCGTAAAACATAAAATAGGGGGGAACCCACTATGAGCGGAAAGACCTTCATAAACGACTCGGTGTTTGTGGAAATTGCAAGGGAAGCGATGCACAAGGAGGAGGAAGTATTCAAGCAGGAACGGAAGGGAGCCCTTTCGGGACTTACGCGGATTTTCACAGAGAGGTTTGCACCCCAGATAACGGTGAAGAAGGCGGAAGCACCGGATTTGGAGGAGTCGCCCGGGAGTGTGGCCTTTGAAGTCAAGCTGACCGTGGTATACGGAGTGAAAATTCCGGAAGTGGCGCAGAAAGTGAGGGAAAGAATCGTCAGCGATGTGGAAAGCCTGACCGGCTACAAAGTGGATAAAGTGGACATCATCATTGACAGGATCATCAAACCGGAGGACATCCAGGAAGATAAAAGGGAAAACCAGGGATAAGAGGGCAAAAGCCCCTTTATTATGTAGGCAGAAGAAAGCAAAAAACAGTCATTTTCATCAATGATGGCAACGCAGTTTTAATAAAAGTAAATAATTATCCCGCACATTATCCTTGGAGGGGTTTGATAAAAAATATAGGCATAAAATCAATATGTAAAGGAGGGAATAAAATGCCTTACATTCAAATTGACGCAGGAAGCATGTCGAAAGAGAAAAAGGCGGAGCTTATCAAGGGCCTGACAGAGACGGCAAGCTCCATATTGAATATTCCCGAACAGGCCTTTACCGTTATTATCCGCGAAAACAATCCGGATAACATCGGCGTTGGCGGAAAGCCGCTTTCGGAGTTGCATTCGTAAAGCTTTTTAAAAAAGATATAGAAGCCGGGTATTAAAAGTTCGGCCGTTTGGTGTTAAGAGTATAACCTCTTACACATTTTTTTATCAAAAATGAAGGGTGTAAAAAACGATAAAAGTTTTCTTAAGAGAGTATCGGCTTTGCCTGTTGATGCTGTTGTTACTTACGATACCGTTTACCAGGGGGTAATAAAATAAACCCCCTTTATTTTTTTAGAATTTTTTAATGATATCATTCAATATTTTTAACTGTTCCGGAGTAAGTTCTCTGGCGTTTTTTATAAGTTCCATATATTCTGGAGACATTTCACCCTCCTCCATATTGAAAAATTCCGCCAGAGTAATGCCCAGTGCATCACATATTTTTTCAAGGGTTTCTATATCCACCCTGCGATAGCCGTTTTCAATTCTATACATAACCGGCTGAGACAAGCCAGCCTTTAGAGCTAATTGACGGTTTGATAGGCCTAGTTTTTCTCTCAATTGTCGAATTCTTTCACCAACATTCATAAGTATTACTCCATATTCTAAAATGGAATAGGTCTAAACCAAATATATATGAAAAAATGTGAAAATGCAAGTAATTTTAAGTAAAACTAAAAATATCAAAGTAAATAATTCATATAACGAATAATAATACATTGTAATTTATACTATTATAGAATAAGATATTTTTGAAAGGAGGGTTGATCGTGATTGGCCAGAAAATTAAGCAGCTACGGCAACAAAAGAAAATATCGCAGTATGAGCTGGGAAAAAGAACTAAAATTTTTAACCAGTCTCAAATTAGTAAAATAGAGAACAATGAGAGGTATCTGAAGGCTGAGGAATTGAAAGTTATCGCCGATGCGCTGGAAGTGGCGGTGACAGAATTGCTGGAAAAATCAGCATGAGAAGGATTTTCCGCTAACGTAAAATTTGACTTCACCGTGGGAAAGCAATATCAAAAAATGGAGTGCCTGCTTATTCTTTGATAAGTTTTATGATTTCATTCAATATTTTCAGCTGTTTTGGGGAAAGGGTTTTTGCGTTTTCAACTAATTCTTGATACTCCATGGGGAAAGTATTATCCGTATCCCTGAAAAATTCGGCGAGGGTTATTCCCAGGGCGTCGCAAATTTTTCTCAGGGTGTCGATAGTGGGGGTCTTTACGCCGTGTTCTATGTAACTTAAATAAACGTTAGATATGCCGACTTTATTTGCCAGTTCGTTACTCTGCATGTTTTTTGATATTCTTATCTGTTTGATGCGTTCACCAATGTCCACGATTATCAACCTCAAGTTAAACTATAAGATTAATTTTAAAATATCGTGGCTTACAGCAAATAATCAAGAAATTTAAAGAGATATGAAGAAAAAGAAGTACTAATTTAAAATAATTACATAATAGTTAGTTTAAATAATATTGAAATTTTTAAACCTATAGTTTAATCTATAAGAGAAAATTAATTTTGATGCATTTAAAAAAGGAGGGAGACCGTAAAAAATCTATAAAACTAAATACACGCAAAGCCGGGGTTTTGGCGCAAAAGACCACGCCAAAACATCCCGGGCCCAAAAGCTTACGTTTTTATCATACTATAACCGTTTTTTTAAATCAACAAGAGCCGTTGGATTTGAAGGTTTCGAAGGGAGAATGAAGACGGGTGCTGGATTTGGATTTGATTGAATTAAACATGGAGGCTGAAACTGCCGGCGATGTGATAAAAAGGCTGGCCGGTAAGATGGTGTCCAAAGGCTATGTAAAGGAAAGTTTTCCGGATGCCGTACTCGAAAGGGAAAAAAACTTTCCCACAGGCCTTCCCGCTGAAGGTGTAGGTGTGGCCATACCTCACACGGATGCGGCTCATGTGATCCGGTCCTGCATATCGATAGCCACATTGAAAAAGCCCGTGATTTTCAAAATGATGGGAATGCCTGAAAGGCCGCTGGAGGTCTGCCTGGTAATGCTTCTGGCTATTGCAGACCCGGATGGTCAGCTGCAGGTTTTAAAACAATTGATGGAAATTTTTCAGAACAAAAATACGCTTTTGAAGCTGGCTAGTGCCGCAACGCCAAAGCAAGTGGCTGAAATTTTTGCATCTCTTAATTTGTAAATTGGGGAGGGAATGCGATGAGAACTTTTAATGTTTTGTCCGTATGCGGGTCCGGCACGGTGAGTTCTTCTATGGTGGCCGAAAAGTTGAAAGACATTATGGAAAAAAAGGGAATCAAAATAAATACCACCGAAGCAAAGCCCACGGAGGTTGAAAATTATGTCAGCCAGGGGAATTTTGATTTCATAATCCATACCAGTCCCCTCAGCGGCAACTATAACATACCAGTAATAAACGCCGTTGGATTTCTAACCGGATTTGGGGAAGAAAAATTTTTGGAAGAGGTTGAGAACGTTATTTCTGAGATTATGGAAAAAGAAAGTAAAAAAAGTTAAGGGAGGTATGAAAAATGTTTTTTAAAATATTGAAAAATATCTTCGATACTTTTGGCGCGCCTGTGTTTATTCCAATAGTTATATTTGTAATCGCATTAATCATGAAGGTCGATAGAAAGAAGGCTTTTTTTTCGGCGCTTTTTGCCGGTGTAGGCCTGGAGGGCTTCATGTTGTTGCTAAACTCTTTCACGCCGATTATAACGCCGGTGGTTAAGAATATGGTAGAAAGTACCGGCATTAAACTCCCCGTTTTTGATGCCGGGTGGCAGGCTGCGGCTCTTGTGGCCTATGCCAGTCAGGCGGGCATGGTTTACCTGGGGGTGGGACTGATTTTGCAGATATTGCTTTTTGCAGTGCGATGGACCGATGTATTTCAACCCGGAGACCTCTGGAACAATTACTCCTACATGCTATGGGGTTCAATGGTTTATCTTGTGACCCGCAATATGTTTCTGGCACTTCTATGCATGGTTGTTTTGAATTTATACAGTCTGCTCATTACCGAACTGATAGCCAAAAGATGGTCCAACTATTACAAATACCCGAATTGTACCATTGTGGCCATGCACAACATAGAACCTGCGATTTTTGCCATAGGGATGAACTGGTTACTTAATAAATTGGGATTGAATAAGATCAAGTTAAGTCCCGAAGAGTTGCAGAAGAAAATGGGATTTTTGGGGGAACCGGTTTCTCTGGGTTTAATCCTGGGCCTCTTGATCGGAATCGCCGGTAATTACAGGAATCTGGGTCATTTATCGGCATGGGGGCAGATAAGTACCACGGCTATCGCCACCAGCGCCATTATGGCAATTTTCCCGAGAATAGCAGGCATTTTTGCTCAGGCGTTTTTACCGCTGACAGAGGCGGCCAGAAAAACCGCCCAAAATGTAGGCGCAAAGTCCAGAGAGTGGTATCTTGGCATTAACGATGCGGTGGGATACGGGGAACCTGCCACGTTGATATCTGGTATAGTGCTCATCCCCATAATGATTATCCTGGCCGTAATTCTCCCGGGGAACAAGGTCTTACCGGTAGTGGATCTGGTGGCCCTTCCATTCATGGTTGAGGGTATAGTGGCCATCGTTAACGGCAATATTTTCAAAATAGTGCTCATCGGCGCCATATGGTTCAGCACCGGCCTTTATATGGGAAGTTTTACGGCTCCTCTTTTCACCCAGATAGCCTCCCAGGTGGGCGTCAATCTTCCTGTGGGAGCTTTGTTAATAACTAGTTTTAACCTTCTGGCAAAACCCATAGTGGGGTTAATCTTTTTGGCTTTCCTTTCTCAGAAATGGTATTTGATAGTATTGACCATCGTAATATATTTCATGTGCTATTTTGCTTTCAAGAAAAATAAAACTGCTATTTATGAATATTTGGAGAACAGTGTCATTAATGATTAGGAGATATTAACGTCTGGATTAAATAATTGTATAAATTTTATAGTTTAGGAAAAGGTGTTTGAAATGGATAAAATGAAAGCTTTGGTTTTATACGGAGCAAATGATTTGCGCTTGGAGACGATCCCTATGCCGGTGTGTGAAGACGACGAGGTTTTGATCAGAGTTAAGGCCTGCGGCATATGCGGCTCGGATTTGGGAAGGGTCTTTTACGGGAGCGGTCATGTTTATCCAATAGTGCTCGGCCACGAATTCTCAGGGGAAATTGTGGCGGCCGGCGCTGGAGTTTCGAAATTTAAACCGGGGGACAGGGTGACGGCCGCTCCCCTTGTTTCCTGCGGCAGGTGCTTTTATTGCAGGAGCGGAAGACCGGCTTTGTGCGAGTCTTACAATTTGATAGGAACCCGAATAAATGGAGCCATGGCAGAATACGTGAAGGTAAAGGCGGCAAATGTTTTGAGATTGCCGGAGGAAGTGGATTTTTATTCGGGTGCCATGGTTGAACCTGTAACCGTGGCAATCCATGCGGTAGAAAGAATTTTTCTTAGGGCTGGAGCCTCTGTGGCTTTATTCGGAGCCGGTACCATCGGCCTTTTGACGCTGCAGTGCTTGAAAGCAAGAGGTGCTGGTAAGGTTTTTGTGATAGATGTAAACAGAGAAAAACTCAAGATAGCGGATAGACTTGGAGCCGACAAGACTCTAAATCCCGAAGATTTGGACGTGGTGAAATATATAAAAGATACCGGCGGGGTGGACATGGTCTTTGAAACCGCCGGGGTTCCCATCACACAGAAGCAGAGTTTGGAAGTGGTGAAAAAGCAGGGGAGTGTGGTTTACGTTGGAACGGCTTCGCGTGATATAACTTTTCCATCGCAGGTTTTTGAAAAGATTTTGCGCGGTGAATTAAATATTACCGGCTCATGGATGTCTTACAGCCTGCCTTTCCCCGGATATGAATGGGATGCGGCGATTAACTATATAAAAGAAGGGAAGATAAAAACAGAGCCGCTTATTTCCGGTATTTACAAAATTGAGGACCTTTTAAAACCATTTGAGCAGATGCAGCACAGGAATGGCTTGGCTGTAAAAAATATGTTCGGATTTTAGACATGGGAGGAGACAAAGATGCTGGAAAGTTTAAAAAATGCGGTTTTAGAAGCAAATCTGCAGCTTTTTAGACTGGGGCTGGTCATATATACCTGGGGGAATGTGAGCGGAATAGACCGTGAAAGAGGGTTTGTGGTAATAAAACCCAGCGGGGTGCCTTATGAAGAAATGAGAGCTGACGATATGGTCGTGATGGGCCTGGAAGGGAATATAGTGGAAGGAAATTTGAGACCCTCTTCGGACACCCCTGCTCATCTTATACTGTACAGAGAATTTCCTGAAATAGGTGGTATTGTGCACACTCATTCTCCTATGGCTACGGCCTGGGCACAAGCAGGAAGAGGAATACCCCCTATGGGGACGACCCATGCCGATTATTTTTACGGCGAAATACCCTGCACCAGGAGTATGACGGATGAAGAGATCAATGAGAATTATGAAGCCAACACCGGAAAAGTGATTGTAGAAACTTTTGCAAATAAAAATCCTATGGATGTGCCGGGGGTACTGGTAAAAAGTCACGGACCTTTTTGCTGGGGGAAAGACGCCCTGGATGCGGTGCACAACGCAAGAGTTATGGAAGAGGTTGCCAGAATGGCTATAACAAGCCTTTTTCTGAACAGGGATGTGAGCGGTATAAAGCGAGCACTTCTTGATAAGCATTATTTAAGAAAGCACGGGACGAAGGCATATTACGGACAGCAGTAAAAAAGTCAGTAAATATTCAGGTTGGAGATGGGACATGAATGAAAATCGCCATCGGCTCAGATCATGCAGGCTATGACCTGAAAGAAATAATAAAACGTTATTTGGATGAAAAAGGGATTTCCCACGTAGATTTTGGTACCTTTTCTCCCCAACCGGTGGACTTTCCCGAATTTGCCATGAAGGTCGCAGAAAGTGTTGTAAAAGGCGAATGCAATGCCGGGATTCTCTTTTGCGGCACCGGAATCGGAATGTCCATCGCAGCAAATAAAGCGCCGGGGATTAGAGCGGCTGTGGTGTCCGATACTCTCTGTGCAAGATATTGCAAAGAACATAACAATGCAAACGTGATATGTCTGGGTGGCAGGATAATCGGTTCGGAGATGGCAAAACAAATTGTGGATGAATGGTTGAAAGCGGAGTTTATGGGTGGAAGGCATCAAAGGCGCCTGGAACAGGTGGTTGAAATAGAATTAAAGTATAATCGTTCAAAGGGTGATTGAATTTTGGCTATATTTGCTGCTTCCATAATGTGTGCCAATCAGCTGGAATTGAAAACCGAACTGGACCGGTTGAAAGAAGCCCGTATTGATATGCTGCATTGCGATGTGATGGATGGAGCCTTTGTTTCAAATCTGGGGATGGGGCCGTATGTGCTGGAGCAGATAGCCCAATATTCAAAACTGCCTATGGATATTCACCTGGCCACATTAAATCCGGAAAATTACGCAAAACTTTTCTTAAAACTCAGACCGGAAATTATATCCTTTCATATAGAAACAGTGGAAAATCCTCATAAGACAATAGAGTTTATCAAAGAAAACGGGATTAAAGCTTCTGTGGCCGTTTCACCCGATACCCCGATTTGTGCCGTGGAACCTGTGATTAGAGAAGTCGATATGGTGCTCATTATGGCGGTAAATCCGGGTTTTGCCGGACAAAAAATTAAACCACAAACGCCGAAAAGAATCAGACAATTAAAATCCCTTTGCGAAAAGTATGATGTACACCCATTAATTGAAGTTGATGGAAATATAAATGAAGAAACAATTCCAGAAGTGGTTAATGAAGGGGCCAACGTTCTTGTGCTGGGCACATCTTCAATATTCAAAAAAGACAACCATGATTATTCAATTTCTATCGCACGGCTTAGAGCATTGTGCTAATTTGTAATTTTTATAAGGCTCTGGGGGAGCAGGCGGAGATATTTGTGCCCCCCTTTATTTTTTACTAATGTTGTAATAGTACTGCAGTTTGTATATAATAAAAGAAACAATTATCACAGCTCCTTGGAGGGGTTTGATGAAAAAGTCGGCATACATCAGGGTATACGGCATAGTCCAGGGGGTGGGCATGAGATACTCGGTATACAGGAAGGCCGTGGGCCTCAAGCTGTCCGGATATGTGAAAAATATGATGGACGGCAGTGTGGAGATAAGGGCGGAAGGTGAAGAGCAGGATATAATGAAGCTCCTGGACTATATAAAGACCGGTATCCCGTGGGCCCGGGTAGATGATGTGCAGGTCGTGTGGGCCGAATACGGGGGAAAGTTCAGGGGCTTTGAGATAACCTACTGATGGAAAATATATTGAAGAGGATTTTACAAAGACTGTAAATGTCTGGTGATGGTATGGAAATGGAGCAGGGCTCCCTGTTCGACGGAGAGATGAAAAAAACCGCGCCGCTGGCCGACAGGATGAGACCCCGGAACCTCGATGAGTTTGTGGGTCAGGAGCATCTCCTGGGAAAGGACGGTATTTTAAGGAAACTCATAGAAAGCGACAGCATAACTTCAATGATACTCTGGGGCCCTCCTGGGGTGGGAAAGACCACGCTGGCGAAAATCATAGCGGCGAAAAGCAGGGCAAAATTTGAGACATTCAGCGCCGTGCTCTCCGGCATAAAGGAAATAAAGGAAGTAATGAAACAGGCCGAAGAGAGGCGGAGATACGGGCAGCGCACCCTGCTTTTTATCGACGAAATCCACCGTTTCAATAAGGCTCAGCAGGATGCGTTCCTCCCCTATGTGGAAAAGGGGGACATCATCCTCATCGGGGCCACCACCGAAAACCCCTCGTTTGAATTGAATTCCGCCCTCCTCTCCCGTTCCAGGGTTTTTGTTATGAATCCCCTGAGGCCGGATGACCTGGTGACACTGTTAAAGAGGGCTCTCGCCGACAGGGAAAGAGGGCTGGGCAAATTAAAGATCGGTATTAATGATGGGGTGTTATACAAGATTGCCAATTACGCCAACGGCGACGCCCGGGTGGCCTTAAATACCCTGGAACTGGCGGTGTTAAGCTGCTCACCGGGAGAAGATGGAACCCTGAATATAACCGAAAGGGTTCTGGATGGCGCACTGCAGAGAAAGACACTGCTGTACGATAAGACAGGGGAAGAGCATTACAACCTCATCTCCGCCTTCCACAAATCCCTGAGAAACAGCGACAGCGACGCCGCGGTGTACTGGCTGGCGCGGATGCTGGAGGCGGGGGAAGACCCGCTGTATGTGGCAAGGAGGATGATAAGGTTTGCGTCGGAAGACGTGGGTCTGGCGGACCCGAAAGCCCTTGAACAGGCGGTGGCGGCGTACCAGGCGGCACATTTTATCGGTATGCCCGAATGCAGCGTCAATCTCGCCCAGGCGGCGGTCTACCTTGCCCTGGCCCCAAAATCCAACGCCCTGTATGCGGGCTACAACACCGCAAGGCGGGATGCCCTGGAGACCGTCGCCCAGCCAGTGCCAATGCACCTGAGAAACGCCCCGACGGGCCTTATGAAAGAACTGGGTTACGGAGAAGGATACAAATACGCCCACGACTATGAAAACAAGATTGCGGATATGGAGTGCCTGCCTGAGAATTTGAGGGGCAGGAAGTATTATTCTCCGGCAGGCGAAGGTGAAGAAAAGAAGTTTAAGGAAAGGAAAGAGCACCTCGAAAGACTGAAAAAGGGATTAAAAGCCTGATATGCCTTCAGATACAGCTTATATAATTTGGTCCAAAGGGATGAGGGAAAATGCCTTATATACAAATCGACGCCGGAAGCATGTCAAAAGAGAAAAAAGCCGAACTTATCAAAGGCTTGACAGAGACGGCTAGTTCCATATTGAAGATCCCTGAACAGGCCTTCACCGTTATAATCCGCGAAAATAATCCTGATAACATCGGCATTGGCGGAAAGCCGCTTTCGGAGTTACACAAATGACGTCAGTAAGGGCCGGTGCCGTATAAGAAAAATCACTTTAAACAAATAGTATTTGCCGCCCAACCGTAAAAACTATTAAGATCTGGTAAAAAAATCGCTCTGCCTTTCGGCAGGGCTCAATTTTTGTGAAATTAATTTACGATTTTATTTTTTATAAACCCACATTACTTGTACCTATCTTTTGTTCCATACATTCCGTCAAAACTATGATTTAAACCCCTCCAGGGCTTTTCTGGCGTATTCTTTTGCGCAAAAAAGGGAATGGTCCCTGTAGTTCCCGCATTCCTTTTCGGTGGTGGCGGGCACGTCTCCGGGCTTTGAATCTGCCACTTTCGACAGGACTTTTACAAATATGTCCCTGACTTCCTCAACGGGAGTCTCGCCGAATTTGGTAAGATAAAAACCGGTGCGGCAGCCCATGGGGGAAACATCGATTATGTCATCCATGTACTCCCTGAAATACACCGCAAAGAGATGCTCCAGTGTGTGAAGGCCGCCGGTCGGGATCGGTACGGTATTGGGCTGCACCAGGCGGAGGTCGTATTTTACCACCACATCCCCCCTGGGGCCTACCAGCCGTTCCGCCAGCCGCACATACGGCGCCTTAACTTTTGTATGGTCGAGTTTGAAGCTTTCAACCCTAGCGCCCATAATTCTCCTCCTTAAGAATTTATTGCGTACTTCTGTAAAAGTTTAAATAGCGGTTCTTGCACGTCTCCTTTATATATTATAAAAAATTCTCAGGGGTTTTCCATATGCGGACAAAAAATTTCTCAAACATTAACTCGAAACATCATGTATAATATAAATACATCCATAAACACAAACATGAAGAATCAGGAGTATGTGCAGATGGCAGACAAAATAAAGGTGCTTGTAGTCGATGATTCGGCTTTTATGAGAAAATTCATATCGGATATGATAAACAACGAACCCGACATGGAGGTCGTTGATACGGCAAAAGACGGAGATTCGGCGGTAAACAAGGTAAAAAGCCTTGCGCCGGATGTGGTCACCCTGGATGTTGAAATGCCCGGTAAAAACGGGCTTGAAGTGCTAAGAGAAATAAAGAATACCGGCCTTTCTCAGGTCATTATGTTCAGCGGCCTGACCGCCCGGGGATCATCCATAACCATTGAGGCTCTGAGAATAGGGGCATTTGATTTCGTGCAAAAGCCCTCAGGTTTTAAATATTTTAAAATCGACGAGATCAAAAAAGAGCTCGTAGAGAAAATAAGGTATGCGGCAGCGTGTAAAAGAAAGCTTCAAGGTAAAAGCGATTTAAATTGCCGGAAGGGTGCGTTGCCAATTTCCATGCCAGGAACCGAGGAATACCGGGAAAGGAGCACCGGTGGCACTTCAAAATTGGAGGGCAAAATTAAGGCTGTAGCCCTGGGGGCCTCTACGGGAGGGCCGAAGGTGCTGCATGATGTCATCACAAAACTGCCGCCCGATTTAAATGTGCCTGTTTTTGTTGTCCAGCACATGCCGCCGGGATTTACAAAAGCCTTTGCCGAAAGGCTTGACAACAACAGTTTTCTTCAAGTGTCGGAAGCTTTTGACGGGGAGCCGGTGCGGCCGGGGAAAGTTTATGTGGCCCCCGGCGGTTATCACATGCTGATAGAGGACGGCAAAATCAAGCTGGATTCTTCTCCACCCGTCCACGGGGTAAGGCCCGCCGCCGACAAGCTCTTTGTTTCGGCGGCAGAGGTCTATAAAGAAGGGCTGCTGTGCTGCGTTTTTACGGGCATGGGAAAGGACGGGGCCGAAGGAGTAAAGGCCGTCAAGGCAATGGGAGGGGTTGTTCTTGCCCAGGATGAGGCTACCTCAGTGGTCTACGGAATGCCGAAGGCCGCCTTTGAGACGGGATGCGTCGACATGGTGCTGCCGGATTATAAAATAGCCGAGCAGATTATAAGGTACATAAAAGGCCTGTAGAGGACGGCGTTGAAGAACTACTAGTCTGATTGAATATTGAAAAAAGGAGCAGGATGTGCGCAATGCTGGATTGCATCACCGACGTTAAGGGGATTAAAGTGGGACATGCCCAGGACCTTGACGCCGCCACCGGCTGCACCGTGGTCCTGTGCGAAGAAGGAGCGGTGGGTGGCGCGGAAGTTCGCGGAGGGGCGCCGGGCACACGGGAGACGGATTTGCTCGGTCCCCGGAACCTGGTTGAAAAGGTTCATGGGGTTTACCTGAGCGGAGGGAGCGCCTTCGGGCTGGACGGTGCTTCAGGGGTCATGCGCTATCTGGAAGAGCGGGGCATAGGTTTTGACGTGGGGGTGACCAAAGTCCCTATAGTGCCGGCCGCCGTACTCTTTGACCTGACGGTAGGGGATTACAGAAAGAGACCGGATTTTGCCATGGGCTACGAAGCCTGTCTGAACGCCACCGATAATAACGATATGATGGGGAATGTGGGGGCGGGCACAGGAGCGACGGTGGGCAAGTTTCTTGGGGATGAGTTTTCCATGAAAGGTGGGCTGGGCACCGCGTCCATCAGGGTCGGTGACCTGGTGGTGGGCGCCCTGGTGGCGGTGAACTGCCTGGGGGATGTGATAGACCCGGATACGGGGGAAATCGTCGCCGGAGCCTTGAACGAAACAAAAACGGGTTTCGCCGATACCATGAAACTGATGAAGGCCGGTGTGACAGGCCCCGGCGGTTTCGGCAGAAACACCACCATAGGCGTGGTGGCCACCAATGCCGCGCTTACAAAGGCCGGTGCCGGGAAAGTGGCATCCATGGCCCATAACGGTTATGCCAGGACCATCAGGCCGGTTCACACCATGTACGACGGCGATACCGTTTTTTGCCTGTCCTGCGGCCGGGTGCGGGCGGAAGTCTCCATAGTCGGGGCTCTCGCCGCCGAGGTCGTGGCAAAAGCCGTGGTAAGAGCCGTGAGGAGTGCAGAAACGCTGGGCGGGAAAATTTCGCATAAAGATTTAAAAAAGCTATGAAGAAGTGATGCATTTTTTTGCCTATATGAAGTAAAGCTACGCAGTAAATTATAGCAAAAGAAGGAATATTACATTTTGTGTAGAATATATATAAAACAAGAGGTGAAACAATGGCCGGAGACATTGAAAAAATTCAGGCGGTAATGAATGATTTAAAGCCTTCGGAAAAAAAGATTGCCCGGTACATTCTCAAAAATCCTTCGGAGATATCCGATCTGTCTATCGCGGAACTTTCGCAAAAATGCGGCACAAGCGAAGCCAGCGTGGTGAGGTTTTGCCGCACGCTGGGCTACAGGGGTTATCAGGATTTGAAAATAAAGATATCCGCGGATATCACTTTGAAAACCAAAAAAATTCAGGGGGTGGTAAATGCTGATGACGATATAGACAGCATAATTACAAAGATTTCAAAAAACAACATTCAGGCCATAGAAAGCACCATGGATGTAATTGACAGGCAGGAACTGCAAAAGGCTGTGGACGCGATACTTGAAGCAAAAAAGATCGACATATACGGTGTGGGAGCGTCAGCCATCGTTGCTCAGGACGCCATGCACAAATTCATGAGGATAAATAAACCCTGTACCGCTTACACGGATACCCACATGCAGCTGGCTTCGGCGGCCAATCTCACAAAAGACGACGTGGCCATAGGCGTATCCTACTCCGGACAGACTGTGGATACGGTGGACGCTTTAAAAGTTGCCAAAAACGCCGGGGCCACCACCATCTGCATAACCAAATTCGGACGCTCACCCATCACGGAAGTGTCGGACATAAAGCTTTTTGTCACATCTTCAGAGGCCCTGTTCCGCAGCGGTGCCATGGCTTCGCGGATAGCCCAGATGAATGTGATTGATATACTGTTTTCCATCGTGGCATGCAAGAAATACGACTGCATTATTAAATACCTGGAAAACACCAGCCAGGCGGTGGCACCGAGAAAGTATTAATTTTTTTTAATCCTATAATGAAACAAAATTTCATATAATAAGACAAAAAAAGAAAAAGCATTACAGGAGGTGAGATGAAAGATTAAATCTCAATCCATGTAAGCACGAAAATTATTTTTTGTAAAGGAGGTACCGTTTATGTCGAAAGAGAAAGATATGGCCGTCGGAATTCTGGAGGGGTTGGGAGGAAAGGATAATGTTGTATCTATAACGAATTGCATGACAAGGCTCAGGGTGGAAGTCAAAGATAGGTCCAAAGTTGACAAAGAACGGCTTTCAGCAATCAATGGGGTTATAAAAGTTATCGACAACGGTGAAGGCCTGCAGATTGTACTTGGGCCCGGTGCTGCGGCGAAAGTCGCCGGCGAGCTGTCAAAAGTCGTCGGCATAAAGCTGGGAGACGCACGGGAAATTAAAGCAGCCATTAACGAGAAAAATAAAACACCGTTCAAGCTGCTGTTAAGGCGCATCGCGGGGATATTTATACCGCTTATACCGGGCTTAATTGGTGGTGGCCTGATACTGGGGATTACCAATGTGGCTACAAAATTTGAATGGATAGCCGACAAAAATTTACTGGCCATGCTAGGTGTTTTCGGCAGCACCATTTTTACTTATATGGGAATCATGGTCGGCATAAATACAGCAAAGGAGTTTGGCGGTTCCCCAACCATAGGCGGGATTATCGCCGGTATCATTTATAACCCGGCGCTGGCCAATATTCAAATTGCCGGAAAACCGCTCATTATCGGGCGGGGAGGGATAATTTCGGTACTTATTGCGGCGGCTTTTGCCAGTTACCTCGAAAGAAATATCAGGAAGAAAATGCCCAATACTATCGAGCTCCTGGCCACGCCTTTGCTCACGATACTAATAGCGGGTTTTGCGACGTTATATGTATTGCAACCTGTGGGCGGGCTAATCGCCGATGCGATAGGCAACGCCGTCAACGTGGCCATCGCGGGCAAAGCCGGGGTTTTCACCGGTTTTGTTCTGGCTGGGACTTTTCTGCCTCTGGTCATGACAGGTCTACACCAGGGCCTTACCCCAATCCATGTGCAGTTGATTGAGTCGACTGGTGTTACTGTTCTCCTGCCCATCCTTGCTATGGCCGGAGCCGGGCAGGTGGGTGCTGCCCTTGCCGTCTACGTAAAGACGAAAAGCAGACAGCTTAAAAAAATAATCGAAGGTTCCATAGCGGTAGGCATTCTCGGGATAGGGGAACCGTTGATTTACGGCGTTACCCTGCCGCTGGGCAGGCCGTTTATAGGCGCCTGTATCGGAGGGGCTTTCGGAGGGGCATTCCAGGCTTTCTTCGGCGTCGGTTCAAAGGGCCTCGGCATATCAGGCATACCGCTGGCGGCGCTTATCCAGCCCGAAAAAATAGTTTATTACCTGCTTGGCCTTGCCGTCTCATACATCGCGGGTTTTATAGCCACATATTTGCTGGGATTTGACGATCCGGTAGACGAGCGGGTGAATGCGGAAAGCGGTTTTTCATTTAACATCTAGGTAGCAAGAGTGAGGATGATTATGTACTACGGCATATCTGTTTACCAGACTTCCGATTTTACGCTTGAAGGCAATCTGGAATATATGAAAAAGGCGGGGGGTATAGGCTACAATCTTGTATTTACTTCACTGCATCTGCCCGAAGTCGATTATGGGAAAACACTGGATGGTTTTAAAGAAATTTCAAAAACGGCAAGAGAGAGTGGCATGGAATTAATAGCGGACATATCCCCGGCGACCATGAGAATTTTTGGCGCCACATGCATGGATTTAAAGCCTTTTTCGGAATTTGGAATAAGTTTTTTGCGAGCAGATTACGGTTTTAGCCCGGACGAACTATCGATTATGACCCGCAATGAATACGGCATAAATATTCAGATAAACGCCAGCACCATTGCGAAAAACCTGCTTGATACATTAAAAGAATCGGGTGCCGATTTTGGCAGGATTTCGGCATGTCATAATTTTTACCCGAGACCGGAGACGGGCCTGTCCTACAGGGCTTTTGTTGAAAAAACCCTGCTTTGTAAGGAATACAATATGACGGTATTTGCATTTATACCCTCCAGAAAAGGAAGAAGGGGTCCCATCTATGAAGGCCTGCCCACTCTGGAAATGCACAGAGACATTGACTCTGAAATTGCGGCAAAGCATCTGCTGTATACGGGGGTAATTGACGGGGTTATATTCGGTGACGCTTATGCGTCGGAACGTGAACTGATACAGGTTGTTTCCATAGATCCGGATGTGATCGAGTTAAGCATAGAGCTGCATCCCGGTATCACCCAGCAAGAAAGAAACATTGTATTTCTTCCGCACCATACGAATCGCCTCGATGCCCCCGACTGCCTCATAAGATCGGAAGAGTCAAGGGGTTATGCAGGGATAGGTGAAAAGATAAAACCGAACAACACCGCCGAAAGAAAAGCTTACAGCGTGACCATTGATAACGAGGATTACAAAAGATATTCCGGTGAACTTCAGATTGTATTAAAAGACCTGCCTGCGGATAAAAGGGTGAATGTTGCAGGCAGAATCCCGGAAGACGAGCATATTTTAGCGCACCAAATAAAACCCGGAAAAAAATTCAGATTCAGGGAAGGAATGAAACAATGAACCTGGCAAAATTAATTACCGAAGAGCGTAATCCGGAAACCATGGACATTGACATACTGGATACCGTAAACATGTTAAAAAAAATTAACGATGAGGATAAAAAAGTGGCTTTTGCGGTGGAAAAAGAGATACCCCGTATCGCTGAAGCGGTTGACGGAATAGCGCTGAGGCTCGGGCAGGGAGGCAGGCTCTTTTACATCGGAGCCGGGACCAGCGGAAGGCTCGGAATACTGGATGCATCGGAATGTCCTCCCACATACGGCGTAAATCCGGAGATGGTGCAGGGTATAATTGCCGGTGGAGATGCCGCCATAAGAAGGTCTATAGAAGGAGCGGAAGACGACTTTGAAGCCGGAGTAAGGGATTTGCGGGAAAAAAACCTCGGTTCGAGGGACGCCGTGGTGGGCCTTGCGGCCAGCGGCAGGACGCCGTATGTACTGGGGGCCCTGAAATATGCAAAAGAAGTAGGAGCTCTCTGCATCGGCCTATGCTGCACCACAAAAAGCCCTATGGAGGAATATGCCGATATCATGATTACCCCCATCGTCGGGCCGGAGGTTATCACGGGGTCCACCCGCATGAAAGCCGGCACGGCTCAGAAACTGGTGCTGAACATGATCTCCACCGGAGTGATGATCAAGCTGGGCAAGGTATACAGCAATTTGATGGTCGATGTCCAGGCGAATAATATGAAGCTCATGGAGCGGGCAAAAAGAATAGTAAAAACAGTGACCAATGCGCCGGAGGAGCTGATAGAAAAGACGCTAAATGAGACAGGTTACAACGTAAAACTTGCCATTATTATTTTGCTTACAGACCTTAATAAGACCGATGCCGCAATACTGCTGGAACATAGTCGGGGCCATATAAGAAAGGCTTTGCAGGAACTTGAAAAGACAAGGAAGTTTGAGTGTAATAGGGGTGTCAATTCGAAAAAGCCCTAGAAGCACAGGAATGAAATATTAAAAGATACAAAAATGTTGAAGCTCCTTGTCATTTTGCCGGCATTATACCACTAACAGCTTTTATTTACAAAAAACTGCGAATATGTTATTAGGAAATCAACTATTTCCATGATTTGGGATGAAAGGCGCATGGACATAAGATCGGCAGAAAAAGAATATAAAACTTTGCTTGAGAGTGAACTGGAAAGAATTACAGCAGAGTTAAAGCAACTTGGGACGGAAAAAATACTGCTCTTCGGGTGGAGAAAAGTGTGGAAAGTGGTCTATACTAGACGGCTATTATATTCCTACAAGATATCCCAAACGGCCTGCCGGATAGTATCCACTCAAAGGTATACAATAGGAAAATAGCGTCGGAGGCTGTGGATTTGGCCGAGGATGCGGTTAATACTGTCGATGAAATAATGAAAGATTTAGGGAAAGAAAAACTGTAATATAAGGGGGTTAAAAGCCCCCTTATAAGGTCTCTTGCCATAATACAGAGATTTATGGTAGTATATAATAAATGCAAAATGTAAGCGATGAATGAGCGAGTAGCTGCCCGGGGTTACAACAAAGAGAGCGGTCCGGCCGGTGTAAGGGCCGCAGCACCAGGGGAGGCGAATTACACTCAGGAGTTGCCGCATATCTGGCGGTTGCCGCCCGTTAAGCGGCCCAGAGGCATCGTGTGATGCGAATTAAGGTGGTACCACGGGCCCCCCCGTCCTTAAAAGACCGGGGGCTTTTATTTTTAGCCTATCTTTAATCCATAATCATATCTGGATACGCAAGACAGAAGAGGAGGCGCGAGGCATGAAAAATGTATACGACATATTGAAAGAAAGAGGATTTATAGAACAGGCCACCCATGAAGAAGAAATCAGAGACCTCCTGGGCAGAGAAAGGGTAGTTTTTTATATCGGATTTGACCCCACCGCCGACAGCCTGCACGCGGGTCATCTTCTCCAGATGATTGCCATGGCCCACATGCAGAAAGCCGGTCATATACCCATTGTCCTACTGGGTGGAGGGACCGCCATGGTAGGAGACCCCTCCGGGAGGACTGAAATGCGCAGGATGCTGACTCAGGAGCAGATTCAAAGCAACGCTGAAAGATTTAAAAAACAGTTTGAAAAGCTCATCGACTTTTCCGACGGTAAAGCATTTATGGTAAACAATGCCGACTGGCTTTTAAAATTAAACTATGTTACCTTTTTGCGCGAAATCGGCAGGCATTTTAGCGTCAACAGGATGTTAACCGCCGAATGCTACAGGCAGCGCATGGAGACGGGGCTGACTTTCCTTGAATTCAATTATATGCTCATGCAGTCATACGATTTCCTGCAGCTTTACCGGAAATACGGGTGCAGGCTGCAGATGGGCGGCAATGATCAGTGGTCAAATATCATAGGCGGCGTTGAACTGGTGAGGAAGGTGGAAGGCGTCACAGTATACGGACTCACACTTACCCTCCTGACCACCAGCGAAGGCAAAAAAATGGGCAAAACCGAAGCCGGGGCCATCTGGCTTGATCCTGAAAAGACATCCCCCTATGATTTTTACCAGTACTGGAGAAACGTTGACGACAGGGATGTGGAAAAATGCCTGTCCCTTCTAACCTTCCTGCCCATGGAAGAAGTGAGGCGTTTGGGTTCGCTGGAGGGCGCCGAAATAAACAGGGCAAAGGAAATCCTGGCTTTCGCGCTTACAAAAATGATTCACGGTGAAGAGGAAGCCAAAAAAGCCGAAGCGTCGGCAAGGGCCCTTTTCTACGACGGTTCCGACCTGTCTTCGGTTCCTTCCACCACCATAACCTTACAGGAACTTGGTGAGGGAATAGGGATACTGGAACTTTTGATGATGACCGGCTTAACATCTTCGAAAAGCGAGGGCAGGAGACTAATTCAACAGGGGGGCATTTACGTAAAGGACGCGCGCGTGGATGATATTGACCTCAAGATATCTGAGCGGGATTTTGACGACGATAAAAAACTTATAATAAGGAAGGGGAAAAAGGTGTACCACCTGGTGAGACTGCAATAAAATTGTCATGAATTACGACCTAAACAAAAAACATTGCATAGACAACTAGGCGGTTATCCCGAACGTAATCGCAGAATGCCTGGTTATTGCAATGTAAGTGACTCGCATTGACAATGAATACAAAATACGATAATATTAATTAACAGAGCATATTATAATCCCGAGTATATTATAATTATAATTAAGATATTTTTCAAAAGCGATGACGGGGACAGTAGGTTGCCGGGAGGCCGGCAGCGAGCCGGGGAGGGTGGAAGCCCGGCGGCAAACGGCATCTGAAGATCGCCCCGGAGTGCGGTGCCCAAACGGAAGGAGTAGGTGCCGACGGCAGGAGCCGTTATCAAAATGAGTAGATGCGGAGCCTTTTTTGTCAGGGCTTTATCGGGCGCAGCATTTTTTTGGGAAGGGGACATATTTGTTTGAGGTCTTTCTTCCCCTCACCGATATAGGCTGCTGGAAGGCTTCCGGTCTATTAGGGTGGTAACGCGGGAGAAATCTCGCCCCTTTGGGGGCGGGGTTTTTTATTTGTCGGATGTCCGGAGTAGATTTTTGACTTGTTCAGGAGGTATGCAATGTTTAAAAAGGTAGAGCCAACAATGAACTTTGTTCCCATTGAAGAGAACATTCTGGATTTCTGGAAAAGAGAAAAAATATTTGAAAAGAGCATTGAGAACAGGAAAGACGCCCCGGATTACGTCTTTTACGAGGGCCCCCCGACGGCCAACGGCATGCCTCACGCCGGCCATGTGCTGACAAGGGTGGTAAAGGACCTGATACCCCGCTACAAGACAATGCTGGGCTACAAGGTGGACAGGAAAGCCGGGTGGGACACCCACGGGTTGCCGGTGGAACTGGAAGTTGAAAAACAGCTGGGCATCAGCGGCAAGCCGCAGATAGAAGAGTACGGTGTGGAGGATTTTATCAAAAAGTGCAAGAACAGCGTCTTTACCTACGAGCAGGAATGGCGCAAAATGACGGAGCGGGTGGGCTTCTGGATTGACATGGATCATCCCTACGTCACCTACCACAACACCTACATCGAATCGGTATGGTGGGCGCTGAAGAAGATATGGGAAAAAGGCCTTTTATACAAAGGTCACAAAGTGGTGCCCTACTGCCCCCGCTGCGGCACGTCCCTTTCCAGCCACGAGGTGGCCCAGGGCTACGAAGAGGTGGAAGACCCGTCGGTATTTGTAAAATTCCCGGTGGTCGGTGAAGAAAATACCTACCTGCTGGCATGGACTACCACTCCATGGACACTGCCGTCCAACGTGGCCCTGGCGGTAAAAGCCGATTACAACTACGTCAAGGTAGAGAACAACGGCGAAAAACTCATCCTGGCCGAGGGCAGGCTGCAGGTCCTGGATGGGGAATACACCGTTCTTGAAAGCTTCCCCGGCGAAAAACTGGCTGGTATGAAATATAAGCCTGTATTTCCCTTCTTTGAAAAGGAAAAAGACAGGGCTTTTTATGTGGTGACCGCCGATTTCGTAACCCTAGACGAAGGCACCGGCATAGTCCACACCGCTCCGGCGTTCGGAGAGGACGATTCCCGGGTTGGGCAGAAATACGGGTTACCGGTGCTGCAGCCGGTTGATGCCCAGGGCAGGTTTACCAGCGAGGTGGAGCCGTGGGCGGGCATGTTTGTGAAAGACGCCGACAGGGGCATTATCAAGGACTTGAAGCAGAGGGGCCTTCTGTATAAATCACAGAAATACCTGCACAGCTACCCGTTCTGCTGGCGCTGCGACACACCGCTTCTTTACTACGGCCGCAGCAGCTGGTTCATAAAGACAACGGCCATCCGGGATAGACTTCTTGAGATTAATAAAGAGATTGGATGGCGCCCTGAGCATATCAGGGATGGGCGCTTCGGGAACTTCCTTGAAAACGTGATTGACTGGTGCCTGAGCCGCGAGCGCTACTGGGGGACCCCGCTGAACATCTGGATTTGTCAGGAATGCGGGCGCGAGCACGCGGTGGGAAGCCTGAAAGAGCTCAAGGAGATGAGCAAAAATCCCGTAGGCGATATAGAACTGCACAAGCCCTATGTGGACGAAGTGGTGCTGAAGTGCCCCGGGTGCGGTGGCGATATGAAGCGCGTGCCGGAGGTTATAGACTGCTGGTTTGATTCAGGCTCCATGCCCTTTGCCCAGCACCACTATCCCTTTGAGAACGAGGAATACTTCAGAAAGCACTTCCCCGCCGATTTCATCGCGGAAGCCATAGACCAGACCAGGGGATGGTTTTACAGCCTTCTGGTGATTTCCACACTGCTTTTTGACCGGTCGCCTTACAAGAATGTGCTGGTCATGGGGCACGTTCTGGACGAATTCGGCCAGAAGATGAGCAAGCACAAGGGCAATGTGCTCGACCCGTGGAAGGTGTTGAATGAGCAGGGAGCCGACGCCATGCGCTGGTACCTGTACGTGGCAAGCCCTCCCTGGAGCCCCAGCCGTTTTTACCAGGAGGCTGTGAGCGAAGCCCAGAGGAGATTCCTGGGCACCCTCTGGAACGTTTATTCTTTCTTCGTGCTGTATGCCAATATCGACGGCTTTGACCCGAAAAAATATTCCCTGCCGCCGCAGCGGCGGACGGAAATGGACCGGTGGCTTTTGTCCAGGATAAACAGCGTCAACAAAAAGGTTAGAAGGGACCTGGACAACCTGGACATCACCGGCGCCGCCAGGACCCTGGAGGAGCTGGTGGACGACCTGAGCAACTGGTATGTGCGTCGCTCGAGGGAGCGCTTCTGGAAGTCGGAGATGGACGACGACAAAATAGGCGCTTACCTCACTCTGTATGAGGCTCTGGTGGCATTTATAAAGATGGCGGCTCCCTTTGTACCCTTTATCACCGAAGAGCTCTATCAGAACCTCGTGCGCGGGCCTTATCCCGAGGCGCCCGTAAGCGTGCACCTTTGCGATTACCCCGAGGTGAAAGAGCAGCTTATCGACGAAACCCTGGAACACAAGATGGTGCTGGCAAGAAAGATCGTAGAACTGGGCCGGGCCGCCAGGAACAAGGCCAAGATCAAAAACCGCCAGCCGCTAAAGAAAATGATGGTACAGCTGAGGAACCCGGGAGACGAAGTTTTACTTTCAGACCTTTCGGATATAATAAAGGAAGAGCTCAACATAAAAGAAATCGAATATATCCATGTGGCGGAGGAATATTTCACCTACACCGTAAAACCCCGATTCGACCTCCTGGGCCCCAAATACGGCAAACTGATGTCTTCCATAGCCCGGGCCGTTTCGGCGGCTCCGGCCACAAAGCTTATCAACGAAGCCCGGGAAAAAGGGGAAGTAATCCTCGACGTAAACGGTGAAAAGATAATCATCGCCCAGAACGAACTAGATATCCGCGCCCAGGATAAGGAAGGCTTCTGCGCCGAGGGCGAAGGTGGTTACTATGTGGTGCTGGATACCACCATCACCCATGATCTGATGCTGGAGGGCATAGCCAGGGAAATGACCAGCAAGATCCAGAACATGAGGAAAGAAGCCGGATTTGAAGTAGAGGACAAGATATACCTTTATTATACAGGCGATGAGACAATAGATGAGGTGATGGAAAAACACGGGCGGGAAATAATGACCGATACCCTGGCCCTTTTGGTAGAGAAGGCAACCCCACCGGAGGGGAGCTTTTCCAGAATGTGGAACATCAATGACCACAGGGTCAATATTGGAGTCAAAAAAGCTTAAGGGGTGATAGTATGAATGAGGTAATCAGGGTCTTAAAGGAGCGCCGGAGCATAAGGGAATACCTCCCAAAGCCCATACCGAAGGAAATCCTTGAGGACATTATCGACTGCGGGAGGCTGGCTCCAAGCGCCAACAACGTCCAGCCGTGGCTGTTTGTGGTGGTGACCGAAGAGGGAGGGAAAAAGGAACTGGCCAGCCTGGCGACCTACGGTAAATTTATAGCGAGCGCCGCGGCCTGCGTGGCGGTATTTTGCGAAAAGGACAACAACCACCTGGTGGAAGACGGCGCGGCGGCCACCGAGAACATTATAATTGCGGCAAAAGCTTACGGCATCGATTCCTGCTGGGTCGCGGGCTATCAGAGAAATTACAGCGAAGCCGTGAGAAAGCTTCTGGGAGTCCCGGAAAAGTACACCCTGATCTCCCTTGTTTCCCTGGGGTATTCCGACAGGACCGCCCAAAGGCCGAAGAAGTCGCTGAACCAGGTACTCAGGTGGGAAAAATATTGAACCGGTTTTGCACCAGCGATTAAATGACCAAACTGGAAACGGGTCGAGAAAATATATTTTTATGTCATGGCGGCATTCGCCCATGTTATAATTTAAGTGGGCGGATGCCGCATTTTTATGAATTTTTACCGATGTTTTTAACAAAACATTCGGGAGAAAGGAGAAACCGTGGCGAAATAATGGACACCGTATTTACTTTTACTGACATTCTTCCATTTAACCTGGAGATTGTATCCGACGGAGGGCAGGCTTTCAGGTGGAACCCGGAGCCGACCGGGGGATATACCGGCGTAGTGGGGAAGCTGGTATTAAAAGCGGTTCAGGAAAGCGATACCCTGAGAGTAACAACCAATGCCGGCCCCGCGGACGCGGGCATAATAGAGGACTATTTCGACCTGGAGAGAGATTATGCCGCCATAGAGAATAAACTGAGGCAATATGAAGAACTTCAACCTGCCGTAAATTTTTGCAGCGGCAACAGGATACTTCACCAGGACCCCTGGGAAACTACCGTTTCCTTTATCATTTCTGCCAACAACAGCATAAGGAACATCAAAAAGACCATAGAGAGGATATGCGAGTACTACGGGGAACCTGTGGAATATAATGGAAAATTATACCACTCCTTTCCATCACCGGAGACTCTTGCAAATGTTTCTGAGGAGGAACTCCGGAAGACTAAATGCGGTTTCAGGGCCAGGTACATCATCGAGACCGCCAGGTTGGTGGCGGGAGGCGAGATTGACCTTTACGGCCTGCAAAAAATCCCCACACCGGAAGCCCGGCGAAAGCTGCAAAGGCTCCCGGGAGTGGGCAGGAAAGTCGCCGATTGTATTCTGCTCTTTTCCATGAGAAAATTCGATGCTTTCCCTATTGATGTCTGGATAAAAAGGGTGCTGGAAAAACTTTATTTCAACGGCCGGAGCATGCCGATACGGAAGCTGCAGGAATTTGCGGAAGACAGGTTCAAAAACCTGGCGGGTTTTGCCCAGCAGTACCTGTTTCACTATACACGGACTTTTTGGAACGAGATGAAAGAAGATAATGTGTTGTAACATTTTTCAGGAATAAAAATATACCGGCCAAATATAATAAATTATAAATGTGTGTTGTTAAACAGACTGCGATAAAAATAAAAAAATTTTTATAAAGTATAGCAAAATAACGTATAATGTGCTATAATAATAGTGCAAATAAATCGTGGAGGGGATAAATGTGAGCCCGGAACAGACTATTATTGTAGCAAAAAGTTGCGGGGATTATGAAAAGAGCAGCAGTATAAAATATCCTGCCAGGTATCTGGTTCAGTATGAATCCTGCAAGAACTGCGCCCACTGGCATGTGGGCAGGTGCGAAAAAGCCCAGGAAATCTTAAAGACCATTGATTAACATAATCGGAATTAATATATTGTCACGTCAGGAATTCTGACGTGTTTTATTTTTTAAATTAAAAAGGGAGAATGGAATGAATAATTCCTGTTCTCCCAAAATTGGCTTTTGTTCCGTTATTGGGCAGGTTCATTAACGGTTATTATTTGATACTGGCTGTTCCAGTTCACTTTTGTACCGAAGCTTTCTGATATAAATCTAAGGGGTACAACGGTCCTTCCTTCTAAAATTGTGGCCGGCTCATCTATTGTAGATACTACACCGTTTATTTTAACCTCGCGACTTCCTATACTCAATTCAATGGTTTTGCCATTCTTCGTTATAATTATTGACCCTGTATCGGGGTTCCAGTCAACTTTGGCACCGAGATTTTCAACGATGATTCTTACGGGGACCAATGTCGTGCCGCCTTTTACGAGAGGTTTCACGTCAGACTCTACTTTTTGACCTTTTATGAATAGCTTTATGCCATTCAAACCCATTTCTTCATAAAGTTTTCCGATTTCATTGTAAAGCCCATCATCTTCAGGTTCTTTTTGAATGGCTTCTTCCATATTTTCAAGGGCTTTTTCCAGGTTTCCTTCTTTTTCATCGAGGATTGCAAGATACGCTTGCACCTTTGCATCGGGATTTACCTTCAATAGTTCCTCCAGGTAGGATATGGCGGATTGAACATCTCCCTTTGATTCATAACTCTGGGCCAGTAATATCATGGCTTTATGGTTTTGGGGGTCAAGACTGAGTACTTTATTGGCCATATCGATAACCTGGTCATAGTTGCCCAGCGATTTATAAGCAAGAGCCAGTTTGATTAAAGCCTTTTCATCGTTAGGATTTTCTTTTAACTTCTGTTCAAGTTCACCTATGATTTTTTTAAGATCTTTTCCTTTTTCGGTTTCAAGTTGTATTTCTATGCCGTCTTCTATATCAATGTTTACATTGCCGTCATCTTCATTTTCCTGGTCGCCTTCATCTATATCATTTACGTTTTTGTCGTCCTGGTTGTTTTCATCCGCATCTTCATCTTCATCTTCAACATCCTTACCTTCTTCCTTGTCCTGGGTCTCATCTAAATCGCCGTTTTGGCCAATGTCCTCCCCGTTTGGTTTGTCAATGCTTACTTTTGGAATGTTATCTTGGGCAAAAACCTGAACTGAGTTAAAGGAAAGACTAAAAGTAAATGTCATAACCAGTAAGAAAATAAATAGATTTTTGAACCTCATCTTTTGTTCCTCCCTGCTATTGAATTGTTTCTGTTATATTACTTTCGTTACTTATTATTTTTTTAAGTGGGTATAAAACTAATAATTGAAATCGGAATCATCACGGTCAGCACCGCCGTTGCTGCCATCGCCGATATTGCCATCATGCTTGTCTTGTGTTTGTTGATCGATATCTTCTTTTTTAACGGCTTTATCTACGTCATTTCCATTTTCAAATTCTTGCTTTGTAATTTCGCCATCTTTTTTTTGTTCATCCGTTTCCTTCTCATTGACATAAACCGTCTTTTCATCATTTTTTTCCGTGTCTATTGTTTTGCCCCCATTCTCATCAGTGGAATTCTGGCCGCTGCCGGCATCCTTTTTCTCGTCATCCTTTATGCCATCGTAGTTTTTATGTTCATCTTCACCATTTTCCCGAGCGTTATCATTAAAATCATCTATTGAAATTTTATCTTCATATTTATCCACTTTCTCCGAAATACCTACATCCTTTCCGTAGGGCTTTGGCTTCGGATTATATTTTAAAGCGGTATCATTTAATAAATTAAAATTGTCGTCGGCTTTCTTAATTTTACCATGATCGGTATTTCTCGCGTCATTGAGAGATTTTTTGCCCGCCTTTTCAAGAAAGTCCATGTTATTTGCCGGGTTTTCTGCCTTCTGTTTTTTATCTCCTAAAGTATCAAGCTGTAACTTTTTCAGGATGTCGGATACACGGCTATTCCTGGCCTCCTCAATAGTGATGTCAATACCCTTTTCCTTCATTTTAGTGTAAATAAAATATCTGCCCATAGAAATTTTATTCTCCAGGGAAAGTTTTCTGTCTTCAGGCGTTATCTTTAATATTATGGTTTTATCTTTTAGCCCTCCGTGTTTTTTTACGACTTCACTCAAAGATTCCGCGAGTCTATCCAGCTTTTTCTGCGCTTCATCTTTTATAAACCCGTAGCCATTACTGTCAATGTTTAAAGCAGCAGAAATGAGTATGTCGTTTTCATTTTTTGAATCAAGGTAACCCTGTTCTTTTGATTTAATTATAATTACCGACAAAGCCTCTTGTACCGGCATACCGTTTAGTTTTAATCCTTTAAGCAGAGGCCGCGCATCTTCATTGAGTGGAATAGTTTTTAAAACCCTTTCCTGTTTATTGATAACCAGTTCTAAGCTTGGATTTATATCAATATCCACGTACGCGTACGCGAAATTTACGGTGTAATGAAAATACGAAACACTGATAAGAAAAACTAGTAATATGCTTGCTGCAACCATAATATATTTAACTTTCTTTCTGTTATATCTTATAATATCGGATTCCTGAAATGTGATCTGCTGCCCGAGACTCATATCGCTACGCCTTTTTATTGATAAAAAGTCACATTCCTCCGTCATCACTATGGCTTCTTTTTCTTTTAGTTTTAATATGGTGCCCCTATAGTTCAAAGGTGTCACCCCCTTTTTCAGCATTTTTTACGTACCCTTTTAAAACATCAAGATCACTATTTAGAATCAAACACACTGCGATTATAAATTTCCTGTTTCTTTCAATGGTTTTCCGATTAACATTAATAATTTTCATCAAATCTGCCATGGGTATATTTTTCTCTTTATTTAATTTCCCAAACATTTCTTTGTTTTCCGCTATCATTCTTGCTATCTTTATGGCCAGCCTTCTGGAGTCTTTATGCTTTGGAGCACACGCAACCAGGTCTTCGACTGTTATGTTGAACTCTTCAAGCTTCCTGTTAAACAGCATAATTTCCTCCCGGAGTTCAACGTTATCGGATTGGGATGTAAAATCCACCTTCAAATACCTTTCTTCGAAGACGCTTTCCTCATTCTCAAAATATGTAAAAGGGTATACCATGTTATGTTTATAATTGCTCCTTATGTAATCAATTAACCTTCTGCGTATCACCTGTTCAGCGAAACTAAAAAAATTTGAGTTTTTTTGGTCGTCATAGGAATCGATGGCTTCATTGAAGGCTAAAAGCCCGATGCTGTATTCCTCGCTGTTCTCAATCTCTACGTAATTCTTCAGCACACTGGAGACCGTTTTCAAAATAAAAGGTGCATACTCTTCTAAAAATTTTTCTTTTAAAGCCCTATCGCCAGACTTAATCTTTGTAATTACATCTTTCACGGAATCCGTGTCCTGATTACGTTTTCTGAATGGAGATATGTTTATCACAAAGAATCACTCCATAATATGTATTCGGATGCAAAATCTTTCTTTGGTGGAGAGAGCCCTGTTAAAATATTCAATATGTGTTTAATTATTCCTGCATAGTTTAATTATTGACTTTTTTATGGATTGAGCCTATACTGTATTTAGACGATTTTAAAAATATCTAATAACAAATAGAAGTGTAAGGTTATTTTAAAATTGATTTGGAGGAATTACTATGGGCGACAGGTCTAAATTCTATCTGCCGGTCAACTGGCCGATGGTGTTTTTAATACTGAGTCTCTATATAATGGGCTTTCTATTGTATCCTTACCTGCCTGAGATGATGCCCTCACACTGGAACGTGGCGGGTCAGGTGGACGGCTATACCCCAAAAAATGTATATTTGATCTTTCTCCCTTCCCTCATATTGGGAATTTATTTATTGATATCTTTTGCCCCCGCTCTGGACCCGAGGCCCGAAAGCTATAGAAAATTCAGAGGAGTCGTAGAGGGATTCAGAATTATTATTGTTCTGGTTTTTGCGAGCATATATGTTGCAACCATTTTATTTGCACTGGGCATACCCGTTTCTGTTGGTAAGGTTGTAAGATTTATGCTGGGGCTGATGCTGGTTTTTATTGGAAATTATTTCGGCAAAGTGCGGCACAACTATACATTTGGAATAAAAACTCCGTGGACGCTGGCCAGCGAAGAGGTGTGGAACAAAACCCACAGGGTCTCAGGTCCGCTGTGGGTGGTTGCGGGATTTGTCTGGATGATAAGTATTTTTATGGCCGACAGACCGGCTTTCATAATTGATATGGCGGTTTTGGCCGCCGCTGCAATTTTCGGGTTCATTTATTCCTGTTTGCTGTTCAATAAATCAGGGAAGTAAAGCAAAGCGGAAAATACGTAAATTCGGCCGGTAACTGAAAACGCAGCATGTACAACCTGAATTCCATGGGGGTGAAGGAAACGAACCTGAACATTAGTTTCAAGGCCCTTTCGGACCCCATCCGCAGGAAGATTTTGCTTTTGCTGAAAGAAAAGGATATGACGGCGGGAGAAATTGCCGAGCGCTTCGACATATCAAAGCCGAGCATCTCCCATCACCTGAATATATTGAAACAGGCGGGCATGGTGGTGGATGAGCGAAAGGGTCAGAACATATATTATTCAATTAATACTTCGGTTTTCGAAGACGTGGTGAGTTTTGTGATGGATTTGCTGGGGAAATGATTTTGACTCCATGGGAGTTAAATGCGTTTAATGGTGAAAATAGAAGGCAGATCGTGCAAAAATTAGTTGAAAATCTCGAAAATATATAATATAATATATAATACAATATGACCAGTGAAAAGAATAACTTGTGGATGAAGGATATGGAAGAGACCCTTGAAAAGGGCGCCGAAGGGGTAAACGGCGATGCCGTGAAACTCTCAGGCAAAAGGACCGTATCCCGACATCTCTCTGGAGAGCCGCAAGGCACCGAAGGAGCAATTTCCGGAGCTAAACTCCGGGAAGAATCTCTCAGGTCAGAAACAGAGAAATAAAGGCTGAGGATACCTTTATTTCTCTTTTTTGTTTGTCCGGGTTTAAGAACGTTTTATATAAGCAAAATAATTAATGAAAAGATACACCTTTTAAATCCAAACCATTTCGGGTAAATATTTTTGAAAAATAGAAAAATAACTGTTATTACAAAAAGGAGGTACTGGCCATGATTGAACTTAACGCTGAAAACTTTGAAGAGGAAGTGATAAAGTCCGACAGGCCCGTATTAGTTGATTTCTGGGGCCCCAGGTGCGAGCCCTGCAAGGCCCTGATGCCGCAGGTCGAAAAGCTGGAAGACAAGTACAAAGACAGGATTAAGTTCTGCAAGCTTGATACATCCAGGAATATCAGGCTCGCCGTTTCCCAAAAGGTTTTGGGGCTTCCAACACTCGCAATTTACAAAAACGGCGAAAAGGTCGACGAAGTTACACGGGAAGTTACCATCCAGATGGTCGAGGAAATGATTAACAGAAACCTGTAGGTGTTGCCGCATTATGGATAGGGCCGGTAAGTATGTCAACACATTACAGGTGATTTTTTTCACAAGGAGGGAAAGAGAATGAAACTGGAGCTGGGGTATTTTCATGTTAAAGACCTGACCTTTGGAAATAGGACGGGTTTTCAGGACGGCGTGGTGACCGTCAACAAGAAGGAACTCGTCGACCTGCTTCTGCAGGACCCCAGGCTTAAAAGCGTGGACCTTGATATCGCAAAACCCGGGGAAGAGGTCAGGATAATCCCGGTGAAGGATGTAATTGAGCCCAGGGTGAAGGTTTCCGGCGGTGGCACCGTTTTCCCGGGATTCCTGGGTAAACCCCTGACGGTGGGGAGCGGCAAGACCCATGTGCTCAAGGGTATGGCCGTTGTCACCTGCGGCCGGATTGTGGGATTCCAGGAGGGCATCATCGACATGTCGGGGCCGGGAGCTGATTACACGCCCTTTTCACGGCTGCTGAACCTGGTGGTAATTGCCCATCCGGTGGAAGGTTTGGATTCTCACGAGCATGAAGAAGCCGTTAGAATATCCGGTTTGAAGGCGGCGGCCTACGTGGCCGAAAGCGTGAAGGACCTTATGCCCGAAGAAATCAAAGTTTACGAGACAAAGCCCATCCCGGAGACCCTCCGGGAATATCCCGACCTTCCAAAGGTGGCCTATGTTTACCAGCTGCAGAGCCAGGGACTTTTACACGATACTTATGTCTACGGAGTCGATGCAAAAAAAATCATCCCGACTTTAATTTCTCCCACCGAGGTGATGGATGGCGCCATAGTCAGCGGCAACTGTGTTTCCGCCTGTGATAAGAACACCACTTACGTGCACCAGAACAACCCGGTGATAGAAGAACTTTATGCCAGGCACGGCAAAGATATCAACTTCGTGGGCGTAATCATAACCAATGAAAACGTAACCCTGGCGGACAAGGAAAGGTCGTCGGACTACACCGCAAAACTGACGGAATATCTGGGCCTTGACGGTGTAATCATAACTGAAGAGGGTTTTGGCAACCCGGACACGGACCTCATCATGAACTGCAAAAAAATTGAGGAGAAGGGCATAAAGACGGTCCTGATCACCGACGAATACGCGGGCAGGGATGGGGCTTCCCAGTCGCTGGCCGATGCGGACCCTAAAGCCGATGCGGTGGTGACGGCGGGCAATGCCAACGAGGTGATAATACTTCCTCCCATGAAAAGGGTCATCGGATTATTGGATACCGCTTCCATAATAGCCGGCGGCTCCCAAAAGGCTTTGCGGGAAGACGGCAGCCTGGAAATCGAGCTGCAGGCCATCACCGGCTCCACTTCGGAAGTTGGCTTTACCCGCATGAGCGCAACTACTTATTAATCTTTAATAAGTAAGCCTGGGGTTTGCCGGAAAGGTGTTGCAACAACCAGGGAAACCATCGATGAATTAAGATACGGAAATTAAAAAATAAATTTACCGTCCATGCCTGACAGAGCATAACCCGGAAATGAAAATATATTTTATTGTCAGGATAACGATTTAAAAAAGTAAATTATGATTGGGAGGAGTTTACGATGTTTGAAGGAAAAAAGGTCATAATTGTGGGCGACAGGGACGGCGTACCCGGACCTGCCATTGAAAAATGCCTGAAGACCACCCCGGCGGAAGTGGTGTTTTCCACCACCGAATGCTTCGTCTGAACGGCCGCCGGTGCGATGGATCTGGAGATCCAAAAGAGAATTAAAGATCTGGCGGAAAAGTACGGCCCCGAAAACGTGGTGGTGATTCTGGGCGGAGCCGAGCCGGAGGCCGCAGGGATTGCCGCCGAAACGGTGACGAACGGCGATCCCACCTTTGCCGGGCCGCTGTCGGGCGTATCCCTCGGCCTTGCGGTGTATCACATCGTGGAACCCGAGGTAAAAGCCGCCGTTGACCCCGAAGTGTACGACGAACAGGTGGGCATGATGGAAATGGTGCTGGATGTTGAAGCCATTTCTAAAGAAGTGAGCAAGTACAGGGAGCAGTATTCGAAATATAAAGCATAATTTCAGTATAAAGCAACCTTCCTGCCGGAGATAGCCCGGTATCTTCTCTCTTACACTCGAATAAGAAGCCGGAGGCCGGAAGTCGGAATAGAAGGAATTTGCGGGCTACAAATTACAACTCTAACTTACAGTATATCTGACTTCCGGCACCGATTGTCTGAGTTAGACGGCAATAAAATCGCAATGATTCTGGAAGTTAAAATGATTCTGGAAGTTAAATTAATACACTTTGAAAGGAGGGTCTGTTGTGGGGAAATATAAGGTTGTCCATTATATAAATCAGTTTTTCGGACAGATAGGCGGAGAGGAAAAAGCCGATACTCCCCCCCGGGATAGAGAAGGAATAGTAGGGCCCGGCATGGCCTTCAAGATGGCCTTTGGTGAAGAGGCAGAAATTGTGGGTACCGTCATCTGCGGTGATTCATACTATAATGAGCATCAGGATGAGGCCAGGGCTGATGTGCTTTCCAGGATTAAAAAATATAATCCGGATCTGGTCATAGCAGGGCCGGCCTTCAATGCGGGCCGCTATGGCATGGCCTGCGGCAGTGTATGCAAGGCCGTAATGGATGAACTTTCCATACCTGCCGTGACGGGCATGTATCCAGAGAACCCGGGGGTCGAAGTCTTTAAAAAAGACGTCTATATCATAGAAACCGCCAATTCAGTGGCGGGCATGAGGGAAGCGGTGCCGAAGATGGCCAGGCTGGCACTGAAGCTGGCCAGAGGGGAAAAAATAGGTCTGCCGGCCGAGGAAGGCTATATTCCCCGGGGAGTCCGCAAGAACATCTTCGCGGGAGAAAACGGCGCCCGCCGGGCGGTGGATATGCTTGTGAGGAAATTGAAAGGTGAACCCTTCACCACCGAATATCCAATGCCGAATTTTGACAGGGTAACACCAGCACCCGCGGTAAAAGACCTTTCCAGAGCCACCATTGCTCTGGTGACGTCGGGAGGGATAGTCCCGAAGGGCAACCCGGACCGGATAGAGGCGTCAAGCGCTTCCAGGTTTGGTAAATATGACCTGGAAGGAGTGGAATCCCTCACTTCAAGAGATTTCCAGACGGCCCACGGCGGCTACGACCCGACTTACGCCAACGAGAATCCCAACCGCGTGCTGCCGGTGGATGTTATGCGCGACATGGAAAAGGAAGGAGTCATAGGAAAGCTGCACAGGTACTACTACGCCACCGTCGGCAACGGCACCTCGGTGGCCAGTGCCAGGAGGTTTGCCCGGACAATAGCAGGAGAACTAATAGCCGACGGAGTCCAGGCGGTTATACTCACATCCACCTGAGGCACATGCACTCGTTGCGGCGCAACGATGGTAAAGGAACTGGAGCGGGCGGGGCTTCCGGCGGTGCATGTATGTACGATAGTCCCCATATCCCTTACGGTAGGCGCAAACCGCATTGTGCCCGCAGTGGCCATACCTCATCCTCTGGGGAATCCCTTACTTACCTGCGAGCAGGAAAAAGCTTTGCGGCGGAGCCTTGTGTTGAAGGCGCTGCGTGCGTTGCAAACCGATGTGGATAAGCAGACGGTTTTCGAAGAAGCAGTGCAGGAAAGGGCCAGTGCAAGTTAAAATATCGTCTTTTGAAAGGAGGCCGGTCCCTTGGCTTTTCCGGTAATTTCCGGTGCCGGTTACATCCTGGTGCACACCCCGAACATCATGATGGCGGCCGGCACCACACAGCTTTTGGAAAAATACAACGAAAAATCGGAATACTGCCGCAGGGCTCCGGAACATATCAGGAGTTTCAAAGATGCTCTCGCCTACCCGCCAAATCAGGCGTACATCGGCAACATAACCCCTGAAGAACTGAAAAATCATAAAAGACCCTGGTATGAGAATTTACTGCAGGATGCCCGGCGCTTCGGGCCTTACGGCGAAATAATGCCGGAAGACGAGTTTTACGGCCTGATGGCCATATCCGACGCCTTTGACCTTGTAATCCTGGAAAAGAGTTTTGCCAGGGATGTAAAGGAAAAGCTATCCCGCCATCCGCTTATTACCGAAAGCGATCTTTCACGCCTCAAAGAGGGGGCTGATCTGGACGCCGTCGGCAAGCTGTTGGAAAGCGGAGCCGTCGAGCTCATATATGACGGCAGGCTGGTGGGATGCGTAAGAAAGGCCCATGACAAGGATGAAAACCTGTCCGCACATACCATGCTGGAGAATACCGCCGCTAAAGCTTCGGCGGTGCTGGCATTGAAATACCTAATAAAGAACTCCGGGATATCGCCGCAGGACATCGACTACATAATTGAGTGCTCAGAAGAGGCCTGCGGCGATATGAACCAGAGGGGCGGCGGCAATTTCGCCAAGGCCATCGGTGAGGTGGCCGGCTGCGGCAATGCCACCGGTGCGGACATCAGGGGATTTTGTGCCGGGCCGGCCCACGCCATAGTCAATGCGTCGGCACTGGTGTCCGCTGGGGTTTTCAAAAATGTGGCGGTGGTGGCCGGCGGAGCCGTTGCAAAACTGGGCATGAACGGCAGAGACCACGTCAACAGGGGAATGCCCCTCCTGGAAGATATGCTGGGGGGATTCGGAGTGCTGGTAAGCAGCAACGACGGCAAAAACCCCGTTATAAGGACCGATTCAGTGGGGAGGCATACCATCGCCACCGGCGCCTCACCCCAGGCGGTGATTCAGTCCATCGTCTTCGACCCGCTGGATAAACTGGGTCTCAAGGCTACGGATGTGGATAAATTTGCTCCAGAGCTCCAGAACCCGGAAATCACAGAACCTGCCGGAGCCGGAGATGTGCCCAAAGCAAACTTCAAGATGATTGCGGCACTGGCGGTAAGAAGGGGTGAGATAGAAAAGGCGGCCATGGAAACATTTATAGAAGAACATGGTATGCCGGGCTTTGCACCCACTCAGGGCCATATCCCCTCCGGAGTACCTTTCATCGGTCACGCCAAAGAACTTATACTTTCCGGTAAAATGACAAGGACCATGATCATAGGCAAGGGCAGCCTCTTTTTGGGCCGTATGACCAACCTCTTTGACGGCATATCCTTTATAATTGAGAAAAACGCCGGAATTATTCCTGAAGAAAAACCCGCGGCAGAGAACGTAAAAGAACCGGCAAAGGCCACTGAGTCAAAAGATATTTCCATTTACCTGGCAGAAGCCTTCAGGGAATTTGCCGATTACCTCAGGACAAGGGGGAAGGGCGATGGCTCTTGACAGAGCGGAGATTTTCTACCACCTGGCCGAGGCCCTGGAAGGCAAACGTAAGAAAATAAAGATTGGAATTACCGTTTCAGGCGGCGAACACCCTCCCGAAATGCTCCTTTTCGCGGCCAGGAAAGCGCAGGATATGCTGGACGGCGTGGAGGTCATCGCCCTCGGCCCGGCCGAAACCATTGCGAGAGAAAGCCTGAAAGGCATTCCGGCGGATTGCCTGGCCGATGCGCATAGATTAATGGAAAAGATGCTGGATGAGGGCGAGCTCGACGCAGTGGTGACCATGCACTATAACTTCCCCCTCGGCATTTCGACGGTGGGAAGGGTGGTCACCCCCGGAAAGGGCAGGCCCATGTATATAGCCACCACCACCGGGAGCGCCGCCGCCGGAAGGGTGGAGGCCATGGTAAAAAACGCCATATACGGCATCATCGCCGCCAGAACCGCCGGCAATGAAAACCCCTCTCTGGGAATCCTGAACCTGGACGGAGCGCGGCAGGCGGAGCGCCTGTTGAAAGCCCTAAAAGACCGAGGTTATGATATAAATTTTGCCGAGTCTCTCAGGGCCGACGGCGGATGTATCATGAGGGGGAACGACCTTCTGGCCGGCTCCTGCGACATCATGGTCACCGACACCCTCACGGGAAACCTTCTTGTGAAAATATTTTCCGCCTACACCACCGGTGGACACTATGAGGCTTCGGGCTGGGGCTACGGCCCCGGCATTGGAGAAAATGCCCGCAGGATAATCCTGATTTTGTCCCGGGCTTCGGGAGCGCCGGTGGTGGAGGGAGCCATAAGATATGCCGTGGAAATGGTCCGGGGGAACCTCCTGGAAAAGACCAGAGAGGAATTTTCAAAGCTTAAGGCTCTGGGGTTTGACGAAATCTTAAAAGGCGCCGCCGAAGGCGCCCCGGACGGCCGGGTTTCGTTGCCCGGAACGGGGAGAACCGGTGGAATGCCGGGGAAAAGCGAATTATCTGTTTGCCCGCCCCCCAAAAAAACCGTAACCGAAGAGATAAGCGGCATAGATGTGCTTCAAATGGAAGAAGCGGCAAATACCCTATGGAAAAACAACATATATGCCGAAACCGGCATGGGCTGCACCGGTCCGGTTATCCTGGTGGCCGGGGAGGATTTAAAACAGGCCGTGCATATCCTGAAATCAGAAGGGTATCTATAAATTAAAGTTCGTGAAAGTTTTGTGGCTGTTGACAGAGCTGGTCAACGGCTTTTTTACTTACAAAAAAGAAAGTATGTAAAAATCCGTCGGGAATGCCAATCAGCAAGGCATGATGTAAAGTACTCCAGAATTTTATTTTAAAAAACCCCCAATAAAATAAAATTTATATCGAATATTATAATATAGAGTTGTTGGGAAAATATATTTCCTGTTAATGCCAGCAGCGGCAATAAAAACGGCATTGAAAAATCAAATTTTCATGGGGGGTCTCGATTTTGACTAAAGAACAGACATACCAGTATTTCCTTGAGTTAATTAATAAAATTCCCAACAGAGAAAAGTATAGTGAGGATGATTTAATACAAAATAACCTGGCTTACTTTATCGACAGGTACTATAATTCGCCTAACTGGGCCCGCATGCAGGAGGAAGTGGAAAATCTATTAAAAAAAGGGGATTTAGTGGGGCTTAGTTTTTATATCTTTAAAGCAATACAAAAATACAGGCAGACCCTTTTAAAATAAAATAAATTTTCTAACAGAACAATTTTTCTTCCTCCCTGAACTCCCTGAAAGAAATGATCCGGGTGATGACACTTTTTTCAGTGTTATCACCCGGTTTTTTTATCCTTAATGCTCAATGCCGTTTTCTGATATGAATATAATTTTCCGGTAACCTCTTCATGCCCTCTGGAATAATATAAAGAAGGTTGAGTTTTAAAATCCTTATAAAAGGGCAAGGGAGTGAGTGCGTTGAAGCGTTTGGCGTGGGTGTTGGTGTTTGTGATGCTTTTTTCCATCCTGGCGGCGGGATGCGGTCGGCAGGCTGTAAAGGAAGAACCCAAACAGGCGGAAAAACAGCCTGCACAGCAGACTTCAAATCAGGAGGCCGCTGAACCACAACAAAAAACAGAACTTGCACCTCTATCTCCGGCGGTAAAAGTGACGGTGGGCATGAAGCAGGTGGTTTCGGATGCCGGGGTCCTCATCGGCATGGCCAGGGGGTATTACAAAGACCTGGGCATAGAGATTGAACCGGTGCAGTTCAATACCGGTCAGGACATGATAAACGCCCTGGGGGCCGGGCAGCTGGATGTGGGCTGCACCGTAACCGCATCGGGGCTGTTCAATGCCATGCTGAGGGGTATCCCCATTAAAATTGTGGCCGACAAGGGCATCAATGTGGCGGGCAAGGGATACTACCGTTTGATGATCAGAAAAGACCTGGTGGATGAGATAAAAGACTTCAGGGACCTGAAGGGCAGGAAACTTGCCGTGGTGGGCACCGCCTCACTTGATGAAATAGCCCTGGACCGGGTTCTAAACAAAGGCGGAATGACCACAAAAGACGTTGATCTGCAGGTAATCCGGGCTTTCCCCGATATAGTGGCGGCCATGAGCAATAAGAGCATCGACGGCGGAATGGTCATAGAACCTTTTGTAACCGCGGCCATGGCGAAGGGCATCGCGGACCCGTGGAAAGACCCTTCGGAGTACGACCCGGATGCCCAGACGGCTCTGCTGGTTTACGGCAAGAGCATGCTGGAGCGGCCGGAAGTGGCCAGGCGGTTCATGGTGGCGTACGTAAAATCCCTCAGGGACTACAATGATGCGTTCTTTAAAAACATAAACCCGGATGAGATAATATCGATTCTTGCCGAATACTCAGTGGTAAAAGACAGGGAACTTTACAAAAAAATGTATCCGGTAGGTCTTAATCCTGACGGCTACGTCAGGATGAAAGGCATCCAGATGGATCTTGACTGGTATAAAGAAAGAGGCCTGCTGAAAGGCGACCTCAAGGCCGAAGACGTGGTAGACAATAGTTTTGCGGATTTTGCTGTAGAAGTGCTTGGCAAGTATCAAAAGTAATTGTTGTGGCCGAAAACCGGATACCGGTTTTCGGCCACAATTACTAGAAGGGAGTGACATCATGATGAGCCTGGCGGAAGGGAGAGTCCGTGAAAAATTCAGTCAGGTCATAATAAAGGAAGAAAAGGGGGAATCAAAGAAAAACGCGTGGCTTACCGGAGCGTTTCTGCTTAAAGTCCTGGCTTTCCTGTCACCCTCGCTTCTCCTGGTGCTTTGGGAAATACTGGCGAGGTTCGGGATTATAGATGTGAGGCTTTTTTCCAGCCCTTCAAGGATATTTGGAGTGCTGGTTCCCATGATTTATTCCGGAGAACTGGTGCATCATACTCTGGTGAGCGCACAAAGAATAGTTTTGGGATTTCTGGCGGGAGCCGTGCCGGGTGTCGTACTGGGCCTTTCAATGGGACTTTTTCCGCCGGTCAGAGCAAGCCTCATGCCCATGGTGGCGGCCACCTTTCCCATACCGAAACTGGCCGTCATGCCCCTGATCCTCATAGTGTTCGGCCTCGGCGAAGCATCAAAAATCTTCACCATCGCCATAGGAGTGTTTTACCTGGTGCTGATAAATACGATGGTGGGGGTGTTGAATATAGACGACATTTACATGGACGTGGCCAAAAACTTTGGCGCCAGCCGGTTCCAGTTTTATATTACGGTTGCTCTGCCCGGGGCAATGCCCATGATTTTTGCGGGATTTAAGCTGGGGATGGGAACCGCCCTTCTGTTGATTGTGGCGGCAGAGCTTTCTGCGGCCAGGGCCGGAGTCGGTTGGCTGGTATGGCGGGCTTACGACATGTTCGATATAGAGAAGATGTTCGTAGCGCTTATAACCATGGCATTTCTGGGTTATGTCTTTTCCAGCGCCCTTGATTTCATAGAAAGAATCGTAATACCGTGGAAGAGGGGCAGGGGGTGAAAGTTTTGTATCCCACCGAAGCAATACTCGTCGAGAATTTAACAAAAGTTTTCAACACCCGGCGGGGAAGGGTAGTGGCACTGGATAACGTGAATCTTTCGGTTAAAGAAGGGGAATTTTTGTGCATAGTGGGTCCCAGCGGGTGCGGCAAGACCACCCTTCTCAGAATACTGGCGGGCCTGGAAAAACAAACCATGGGGAAGGTTTACATGAGGAGAAAAAATCCCGAAAAACCCATGACTTCCATGGTATTCCAGGGAGACTCGGTATTTCCGTGGATGACCGTGGTGGAAAATGTGGCTTACGGCCTCAGGATAAAAGGCGTCCCGGCCGGGGAAAGAAAAGAAATAGCGGGGAGGTATTTGCAATTGATGGGGCTTTCCAGATTTGCCGACGCATTTCCCTATCAGCTTTCAGGGGGCATGAAGCAGAGGATTAACGTGGCCCGGGCTTTTGTGAACGATCCGGAGATTTTATTGATGGATGAGCCTTTTGGCGCTCTGGATGAGCAAAACAGGCTGATACTCCAGCAAGAACTACTAAAAATATGGGAAGGCAGCGGCAAGACCTCGCTGTTTATTACTCACAGCATCGATGAAGCGCTGATCCTGGGAGACAGGATACTGGTGATGACCGCACACCCGGGGAAGGTGAAAGCCGTTGTGGATGTTAATATTTCAAGGCCCAGGGATATACTTTCTCTCAGGTCTTCTCCTAATTTCGGGGCTCTATATGAGGAAATATGGCACCTTCTGCAGGAGGAAGTTATAAAAGCAAGCGCCAGAGAATTGGCTCTTTGATGTTTTTGTATAAAAAATGCGAGGGGGAGATTTTAATTGAGTATATTTACCAGCCTGATTCTGGCTATCGCAGTAAGTATTGACGGTCTTTCGGTGGGGATAATTTACGGCATGAAAGGTATTAAAATTCCCTGGTTTTCGCAGTTAATCATTGCCCTGGCCACTTCCACGGCCTTGACGATAGCCATGTGCTTCGGGAACGTGATCATGAACTTTTTCAACCCGGTCCTGGCCAGACTTTTAGGCGCCCTTATATTATTTGCCATGGGCATCTGGTCCTTTTGGGAAGCTTCTGCAAAACACACCGGAAAGGACATCCAGGAAACCGTTGCTACCTTTAAGGTAAAGCCTTTGGGCCTTGTAATAACAATTTTGAAAGAACCTGTTATTGCAGATGCCGATACTTCGGGGGTTATCGACTCAAAGGAAGCTTTTTTACTGGGTACAGCTCTTGCAATGGATGCCTTTGGAGCCGGATTTGGAGCGGCAGTGGCGGGGTTTCAGCTGATATGGACGACGATCCTTGTCACCGTGATGAGCCTCCTGTTTTTATCGGCGGGACTCAGCATCGGAAGAAAAAAAGTCTGGACCGGCGGGGGATGGGCCAAATATTTGCCGGGCGGCCTGCTGCTGGCTCTGGCCGTTATTAAAGTCTTAAAAAATGACTAGCGCACAGTGATAGTGATCTATGGAGCGATGGAGCGAGTAAAATTTTAAAAAAATCGTAAATCGCACCGTGATGTCTTCACGGTGCGGTTTTGATTTTTTTATGAAGCTTTTTCCCAGAACTGGTGCATATAAAGGTTATAATAGAAGCCCTTTGCTTTCATCAATTGCTCATGGGTTCCATGTTCGATGATCCGACCGTTGTTTATGACGAGGATGAGGTCGGCATCTCGTATGGTGCTCAAACGATGAGCGATGACAAAACTGGTGCGGCCCTTCATTAGATTTAGCATGGCCTTGCGTATGTGCAATTCTGTACGAGTGTCTACACAACTGGTAGCTTCATCAAGTATCAATATGGCAGGGTCAGCCAGTATCGCCCGCGCTATGGATAAAAGCTGTCTTTGCCCCTGGCTGAGATTTCCGCCATCCTCTGACAGCATGGTATCGTAACCATGCGGAAGCCTTTGGATAAAGTGATCTGCGTAGGCCAGGCGGGCGGCCTCTTCCACCTCGGCGTCGGTGGCGTCAAGCCTGCCGTAACGAATATTTTCGCGCACCGTATCGGAAAACAGGTGGGTGTCCTGAAGCACTATCCCCAGACAAGAGCGCAGGCTGTCCAGTCTTACGTTGCGGATATCCTTTCCGTCTATATAAATGGCGCCTTTATTGATTTCGTAGAAACGGGCCAGGAGGTTCACAATTGTCGTCTTTCCGGAACCTGTGGGCCCCACGATGGCAGCGGTCTGGCCGGGTTTTACGGCGATATTTATATCTTTTAATACCGGTACGCCTTTTTTATACTCAAAAGACACATTTTCGAACTTTACATCTCCCGACACATTTTCGAGCGTATCTGCTTCGGGATTGTCGATTTCGGGGCTTTCTTCCATTATTTCAAAAGCCCTTTCAGCGCCGGCTATTGCGGCCTGAATCATGTTGAACTGGTTGGCAATTTCGTTCAGCGGTCTGGTAAACTGCCTGGTGTAGTTTATAAAGCTGGCTATAACGCCGACGGTGATTATGCCTTTTGTCGCAAGCCACCCGCCCACACCGGCTACGATGGCGAAACCGAGATTATTGAGCACATTCATCAGAGGCGGTATGACGCCTGAAAAAATCTGGGTGCGTATACCCACTTCTCGAAGCTGGTCGCTGGCACAGGTAAATTTTTCCACGGCCTTTCTTTCATGGGTAAATACTTTGACGACCCTTTGACCGGATATCGTCTCTTCAATAATACCGTTTAGCTCGCCGAGTTTTTCCTGATGGCTCAAAAAATAATTTCTTGTATGGGCGGTTATTTTTCCCGTGCAAAAAATCATCAGTGGTATAATCAGCATGGTTATAAAGGTCAGAAGCGGGCTTAAAAGCAGCATCATCACGACGGTCCCGCTTACCGTTATTATGCTAGAAAAAAGCTGCGTTACACCGGTGTTCAATGTATTGCTGATATTATCGATGTCGTTGGTTATTCTGCTCATGAGTTCTCCATGGGTGTGATTGTCGAAAAACTTTAGAGGAAGCGTCTGAAGCCCGGCAAAAAGGTCATTTCTCAATTCCTGCACCGTGTCCTGTGCAATGCCGACCATTATATAATTTTGAAGCCATGTGGCGAAGGCTCCTGTTACATATATTGTAAGCATTGCAACCGTCATTTTAAGGAGTCCTTCAAAGTCTCCCGGAATTATATAATTGTCAATTGCCCTTCCGATGAGAAGAGGCCCCAGCAGATTAGAAGCGGTAGCGATTACAACCATTATAAATACTCCAGTTAAAGCAACTTTTTTATGGCTGAGATAACCCCACAGACGCTTCAATGTGCCCTTTGCGTCTTTTATTTTGGCCTTTGGGGCAAACATCGCCCGGTGATGCCCGCCTCCAAACCCGGGACGCGGTGCCAGCCTCTCTATACCGGATTTTTGACTGTTTGTGTTGTATTCAGGCACTTAAACCCTCCTCCTCTCTTATTTGCGATCTGTAGATATCCTGGTAAGTTGGACTCTTTTCCATCAATTCTTCATGGGTTCCTACAGCTTCTATGCGGCCCCCATCCAGGATTATGATTTTATCCGCATCCATTACAGAACTAACGCGCTGCGCTATTACAAAGCAAGTGACATTTTTCATAAACTCTTTTATCGCTTTGTGTATCCGGGCTTCGGTGCCCAAATCGACCGCGCTTGTGCTGTCGTCCAGGATGAGGATGGCGGGTTTTTTGATGAGCGCCCTCGCAATCGCCAGCCTCTGCTTCTGACCGCCGGAAAGGTTTACACCCATCTGCCCGAGCCGGGTGTCGTATCCTTCGGGAAAGCTCATTATGAAATCATGGGCCTGGGCGGCTTTTGCGGCTTCAATTATTTCTTCATCCGAAGCCTCTTCTTTGCCCCATTTTATATTATCCTTGATTGAGCCTGTAAAGAGTATGGTGTCCTGAAGAACGACGCCTATACTGCTTCTGAGAGTATCTAATTTATATTCTCTTACGTCTATGCCGTCTATAAAAATGGAGCCTTCTGTGGGGTCGTAAAGGCGCGGTATGAGACTTACCAGAGTCGATTTTCCCGAGCCGGTGGCCCCCAAAATAGCGATGGTTTCTCCGGGTTCGGCCGTAAATGTTATGTTGCTGAGCACCGGGGCACTGCTGTTTTCATAACAAAAGGATACGTTTTTAAACTCGACACGGCCTTCTTTTACAGGACTATCTACGGCACCGGGAGCGTCTTTAATATCGACATCGGTTTCAAGGACATCGTTTATCCGGTCTGCCGAAGCCTTTGCCCGGGAAAACATCATGAGAACAAAAGACACCATCAAAAGCGAAAATAGTATCTGGGTCATGTAGGTGATAAATGCCATAACCTGTCCGACATGCATACTTCCATTGCTTACATGAATACCGCCGAACCATATAACTGCAACTATACTGAGATTTATTACAAGCATCATGGCAGGCATGGTGAGTATTACCGTTCTGAAAGCTTTTAAATTTATATCCCGGAGCTGCTTATTCGCCTCTCCAAACCTTTCCTTTTCCTTTTCGCTCCTCAAATATGCCTTTACAACCCGTATTCCCGAAAGATTTTCCTGCACTACCGCATTGACCCTGTCCAGTCTTTTTTGCACAGCAACAAAAAGCGGAAAGCCCCTGTTTATAATTACTACAAGCAGAATGGCAACAACGGGTATGGCTACCAGAAGTATGGCGGCCAGTCGCATGTTGATTCTGACGGCCATTATTATTCCGCCGATACACAGGAGGGGGGCGCGAACAAAAATGCGCAGCATCATGAGCACCATATTCTGGATCTGCATGACATCGTTGGTTAGTCTGGTAACAAGGGATGATGTTTTGAATTTATCAAGATTGGCAAAGGAGAACGACTGGACCTTTTGGAATAAATCCAGCCTTAAATCGGCTCCCAAATTCTGGCTTGCGATGCTTGAGGCGATTACACATCCCAATCCTCCTAAAAAACCTATCATTGCAATGCCGATCATTTTTAGTCCTGTTTCGGCGATTAACTGTAAATCGCCTGCGGCGATTCCCTTATCCACAATGGTGGCGAGGAAGGTCGGCTGCATAAGGTCTGATATGACTTCTATGAACATGAGAATGGGTGCAAGTATTGCGGCTTTCCAGTAAGGTTTAAGATATTTGAGGATTATAATCATAGCGTCACCTTCCGGTTATTTAGATATCTAATAAAATTAATATGCTAGTTTAACAGATGATATTTACAATGTCAAGATAAACCGCCGGAACTTTGGTATAATAAAAGCAGCCCTTGGAAATTGGGTCTTTCGCTCTTTTGCCGGGGCGTTTTCCAAACAGAAAAGTAATTCTGTATTAAAAATTGTATTAAAAATGACAATTCATCCGAAATGGATAATTGGAGGTGATATTCTGCCTTTGAAGAAATATTATAGAGAAATGCTGATTACCGCAGGACTTACAGCTCTTACCGGAGAGATATATTTTTACCCCTTTGACAGCGGTTTTAGATTTACCGCCGGAGTTATAACCATTTCCTTTTTGATGCTGTATTTTCACCAGATTCCCGAACTCGTCCTCATTCCGTTTTCCGGAGTGGCGGTGGTCGCTTTCCGGGTTTTTTTGGGCTGTTTCATCCGGTACCAAAGCTTTATGGCAGCTTTTAATCTGCATTATCCGGCTTTCTTTTATTACCTGTCTTATGCGTTTTTTTTGAGGATCGGAAGGATCAAAGCTCTTTTGAGGGTACCCGTCAATTTCGTTGCGGTGATGACACTGGCTGATGTCGGTGCCAATTTTATTGAACTTGCCGTAAGGCGGGAAATGGGTTTAAACTATTTCCAGGATATATTTACCAGGGTGCTGGGCGTGGGTTTAATTCGCAGCATTACCACCTTTGCGCTGTACTGGCTGATTGAACGTTACAGGCTTATAATAGTCCGGGAAGAACATCAGAAGCGCTATGAGGAATTGCTTGAACTGCTCTCGGAGTTGAAGGCCGAGCTGTTTTATATAAAAAAATCCACCGGCGACCTGGAATACGCCATGAAAGAAGGTTATGAAATATACCGGTCATTGAATCCGGGTATTTCAGAGGATGATGTGGTGAAGTTAAAGAAGAAAGCTTTGAATCTTGCCAAGGATATTCATGAGATAAAAAAGGACTACCTCAGGATCGCCGCCGGGGTAAACGAGCTTTTACCGGAAGAAAGGCGGGAAGGCATGAGGCTGAGCGCGATAGTTTCCATAATAAAATCCAATACCGAAAGGTGGATGAAAACCGCAGGGAAAAGCCCCGAATTCAGAGTGCAGATCGATAAAGATTTAATTGTTGTGAACTACTTTTCCATGTTCTCCATTATCAACAATCTGGTTTCAAACGCCCTGGACGCCATCGACGGCGAAAACGGTTTTATAGAGGTAAGAGTTTCTTCGGATGAAGAGTATGTCAGACTTTCGGTTTTTGACAATGGAAAAGGCATCGATCCGAGGGACCTGCCCTATATATTTGAACCGGGTTTTTCCACAAAATTCGCCGAGGACGGTTTTATTTCCACGGGCCTCGGGCTAACCCATGTAAAAAACCTCGTGGAAGATATGGGGGGCGGGATATCAGTAGTTTCGGCTCTGAACAGGGGCACAAAATTTGAGGTGCAGATTCCTATAGATGGCAATTTTTTAAAATTAACCAGTTGAAAAGGGAGGTAAAAATGGGGTTTCGATTAGTAATAGTGGACGACGACAGGGCTGTAAGGAGGATTCTGGCCGGAATCATTGAAAACAACGACCTGGGAGAAATAATAGGTGAGGCCGAGGACGGGGAAGAAGCCGAGAGAAAGATATCCGTTTTGAAGCCCGATATTGTCCTTATGGACCTGCTCCTTCCGGGAAAAGATGGGATTGAAGTTATAAAGAGCCTTAAACAGAGGGATATCAGAACCTGTTTTATTATGATTTCCCAGGTGGAAGACCAGGCGATGATATCCCAGGCTTACAAGAGCGGGATTGAATTCTTTATACACAAGCCCATCAATGCCATAGAGACCGTAAACGTCATTTCTAAAGTGGAAGAGATCATCAGGCTTAAAGACACCTTTGAAATGATAAAAAATACCGTGATTAACATAGGAGGTAAAGAGCACCGGGAAATAGATAAAAAAAAGGGGCTCTCCAGAGTAGAGTTTTTCCTGGCGGACCTGGGGATACTGGGAGAAGCAGGCAGCGAAGACATAAGGGTGATAATGGAAAACTACGACACAGTCAGGCAAAAGATGAACAACCTGCAGGACCTGTACCAGTATTTAAGGGAATATTATGAAAACTACGATAAGAAGAAGTCAACGGACATAAAGGCCATTGAAATGAGGATCCGGAGGGCCGTGGACAAAGCCCTTCGCAACGTGGCCACCCTGGGCATAGAGGATTATAACAACGAACTGTTTTTAAGATTTGCCTCCACTCTATTCGATTTTGTGGAGGTAAAAAAAGAGATGGATTTTTTAAGAGGAAAAAGCCCCACCGGCGGGAAGATAAACATTAAAAAATTCATAGAGGGAAGCGCATTATTGTGCCGGGTTTAGTATAAAATTCAAGGCTCCATAAGTCTCATCTTACGGAGCCTTATTTACTGAAGGGGATCCGTATTGCGGCGCCTGCCAGATTTCTTCAGAGTACCAAAGTTTAAATATTATTTATATATTATTTACTCTCGGCGGCCTGGATATTTCTTCCTCTCGATAATTTCTGTCTCTGGATAAGGTAGCCGGCCAGCAGGAGGACCGCACCAACGAGGTCCGTTCTCAGGCCGGGGGTTACCAGCAGGATCCCGCCCACAAAGAATATGATGCGCTCTGGCCAGGACTCATGGGTAAGAAGGAATCCGGCCACGCCCGAGCCTACTCCGATGATACCTGTTATTGAAGTTACGGCTATCTGGATTATTTCCGCCGCGTGGACGTCTATGAGCAGTAAAGCCGGATTATATACGAAGATGTAGGGCACCAGAAAAGCGGCAACCGCCAGCTTTGAAGCGTTAATACCGGTCCGCAGCGGATTGGCTTTTGCTATGCCGGCTCCGGCGAAGGCGGCCAGGGCCACGGGAGGCGTCACGTCGGCAATAATGCCGAAATAGAAGGCAAACATGTGCGCAGCCAGCACCGGCACGTTCATCATTAAGAGTGCGGGGGCGGCAATGGTGGAGGTAATGACATAATTGGCCGTTGTGGGCACTCCCATGCCCAGAATAAGAGATGTGATCATCGTAAAGAACAGCGTGAGGAAAAGGTTGCCTTTGGCAAGCCCCACAAGCGTTGTCCCCATTTTAAGGCCGAGGCCCGTCTGGGTGACCACGCCAATAATGATACCCGCGCATGCGGTTGCCGCAATAACCCCGAGAGCGCCTCTTGCCCCCTGTTCAAGGCCCTTCATGATGTCGGCAAAGCTGATCCGCGTATTTTTTCTGAGCATTGCACACGCGATAGATAAGACGATTGCGTAGAGGGCGGCCTTCATAGGAGTATATCCGGTAACGAGAAGATATACAATGGCTATGAGGGGGAGGAAAAGATGCCCCCGTTCCAGGAGAATATTTTTAATTTTTGGCAGTTCGTCCCTGTTCAAGCCCCTGAGCCCCAGGCGCTTGGCCTCCAGATGGACGCCGGTCCATACTCCAAAGTAGTATAACACGGCCGGAATGACCGCCGCACCGATAATCCTTACATACGGGATTTGAGTAAATTCCGCCATCAGAAAAGCGGCTGCACCCATGATGGGGGGCATCAGCTGCCCTCCGGTGGACGCTGTAGCCTCAACGGCTCCGGCAAATTCCGGTTTGTAACCCAGGCTTTTCATCATGGGGATGGTGAAACTACCTGTTCCCACCACATTGGCCACGGAGCTGCCGGAGACGGTGCCCATCAAACCGCTGGAGAGTACTGCCACCTTGGCGGGACCGCCGGCAGCCCAGCCGGCCACGGCGTTGGCAAGATCGATAAAGAACTGTCCCATACCGGTTTTCTCCAAATATGCACCGAACAATATGAACAGGAATATAAAAGTGGAAGAAACACCTATGGGTATTCCGAAAATACCTTCGGTTGTGTAGAAAAGGTGCTGGACCAGGCTCGGGAGGTCAACTCCCCGGTGAGCCAGCTGCCCCGGAATGTACCGGCCAAACAGCGCGTACAGAATAAACAGTGAAGCTATGGTGACCATGGGCCAGCCCACCACCCGCCTGGCGGCGTCCAGAACCAGTAAGACCGCAATGAGACCTACCACGTAGTCCAGTGTGGTCACCGTCCCGGCCCTCAGGACTAGTTCTCTGTAAAACACAACTATATACATGGGCGCGGCGGCCCCCAGAACGGCAAAAACAATGTCCACCGGATGGATCCTGTCCCTGGGCCAGCTGCTTCTGGCTGGGTATAGCAGGAAAATCAGGCAAAGACCGAAGGCCACATGGACGGACCTCTGTATCATGGCGTCCAGCACTCCAAAGGTCGCCGTATAAAGCTGGAAGAGAGAAAAGGTAATGGCTATGGCAGCAATGATTTTTGCCGAAAATCCCGTCAGCCTGCGGTAATCTGACTCCCTGTCGAACTTTATTAGGATCTCTTCGTTTCTGGCTACTGCTTCCTGCAGCTTATCAACGGTCATTTTCCCGCTCCTTTCTTTTTATTATCCACCTGTTGATTGCCCTTATTTCGACAAGATCTTCAGGGCCTGCAAAATTCAGCAGGGGATATGTCCTGCCGCCAATACTTATGGCATGGTTCGGGATAGGCGAAACTCTGATCGGGATTGAATCGAATGTTCTGGTTAAGTTCAATACAAACTCGCCTTTGTCGTTGACAAATGTTCCGTTTTCTTCCGAAAATGGCAGTCCCACCCCCAGAGAATAGTATTTTGTTTCATAGAGCACCAGTTTGTTATCGCCATCGATGCGAAAGAACTCATACACCGGAGTCTTCTGGACCGAGTGAATGAAGCTGAGAGTAAATTTTCCGTCCGGCGCGGGTATGACAGTGTTCGTTTTACGGTCTAAGTCTTTGATTGCTACCGCTTTTTCATGAGCTATCCTGTAATTTGCAAAAAAAGCTCCAATCAAAAAAATGAAAAGAAGTATAAATATTTCCAATCGCAGCTTCATAAAATACTGAGCATTGGATTTCTCCAATGCTCAGCGACCTCCTCAGGCTTATTTTTTCTCTTTGAAGTATTTCTCGGCTCCCGGATGAAGTGTGATGGACATGCCCAATTGTCCCGTCTCTGGTTTAATTTTCTTGCCCACGGCATGGGCGGCTTCCAGCCTGTTGAGGTTCTCATACATGGTTTTCACCAGATTGTAGGCCGTTTCTTCATCCATCTTGGAACTGACGGCCAGCATTGACATGACCGAAACGGCTTTGACATCTTCCGCCTGACCGCTGTATGTGTTGGCCGGTATCACCGTCTTTGTATAAAATGGATATTGCTGAATGAGTTTGTCGGCAAAAGCGTCATCGACGGGTATAAGTTTGATTTTGTGCTGGGCTGCGATATCCTGTACTGCGGCGGTGGGGAATCCCGCTGTCAGGAAAGCCGCATCGATGTTGCCGTCTTTTAAGTTGTTGGCGGCTTCGGCAAAGGAAAGATACTGGGCGTTGATGTCATTGTAAGTAATACCCGCCGCGGCCAGTATCTGCCTGGCATTGGCCTCAGCGCCGCTGCCGGCAGCGCCGACCGCCACCTTTTTGCCCTTCAAGTCTTCAATTTTGTTTATGCCTTTACTTTCCAGCGTTACTATCTGTATGGTTTCGGGATACAGAGTTACAAGGCCTCTGATGTCTTCATATTTTTTGTCCTTAAACATCTCGGTACCGTTGGCGGCGTAATAAGCTATGTCGTTCTGAACAAAGATGACATCCACCTTGCCGTCCCTGAGCAGATTAACGTTTGCCACAGAAGCTCCAGTGCTCTGCGCCGTGGAGTTGACGCCTTTTATGTTGTTATTCCAGATGTCGGCGAGAGCGCCGCCCAGCGGGAAATAGGTACCGGCGGTGCCGCCTGTGGCGATGGTGATAAATTTTTGTTCTCCGGAACTCTGGTTTGAATCCTGAGAACCGCCGCTGTTGCCACCGCACCCGGCTGCCAGCAACGCCAGCAACAGGGCGGCTGCCGTAAGAGCAATTATCTTTTTGCCCATTCTTTTCCCTCCCAACCAATTTTTATAAAATTACACTTATTCTATTCTATTCCGTGGGTAACCGAAATCTACAGATAACCACTGAATACAACAGAAATTAAATGCATGTATACAGTATAATTATGCATAACGGCCATTTGATAAAATTAAAAAAAATAAATATTTGAAAGCATGCTCATGTTTTGCAGGATTTTAAATAATTTTTGAAGAAATACAATAATATCGAAGTGTATAGAAGCCCCTGCATCTAAGATTGCGGGGTTTTTTTATAGAAGGCAGGTATAATTATTTGAAAATTTAAGTAAAATAATAAAATATGTCGAAAGGAGGCGTAAGTGCGATTTTATGAGCGAAAAAATACTGTTTATCGCACCATATCAAGAAATGGCTGAAATGGCTTTAGAAATGGCAAGCTTATACCATTTTGATGTGAAGGTAAAGACGGCTTTAATGGAGGAAGCTGCCGAACTTGCAAAAAAAGCCGAACAGGATGGTATAGAAGTAATTATAAGCCGTGGGGCCACATTGGCGGCAATAAGAAATGAATGCAGTTTGCCAGTCGTGGAAATCTATGACAACAATTTAGAGATTTTAAGGGCGATTCAAAAGGCAGCAGGTTACGGAAAAAATTTAGCAATTATATGGTACAACGAAATTTCTTACGACGAGGACTTTATATATACATTATTACAAGTAGATGTTCACTTTTATAAATACGAAACAAAAGATGAAATAGAAAGATTGGTTATAACTGCATTGGAAAACGGAGCCGACGTAATCATTGGGGGAGCTTATACCGTTAGTTTTGCCGAAAAACTAGGCAAAAAGGGAATTGTCATTGGTACTGATAAAGAATCTATTTTAAGGACATTAAGGCAGGCCCAGTACATTTTGGAGATAAAAAAAGAGGAAGAAATCAAAAGAAAAAGGATAGAAACAATAATACAGAACGTGCATGACGGGGTTATTGCGGTCGATCAGAATGGTATTATTACAACTTTTAATCCCATGGCAGAAAATATAATGAAAATCAAGGCTGTTGACGTCATAGGGAAATATGCAAAAGATGTCATTCCCAATACCAAACTTTCAGAAGTAATTGAAGGAGAGGATCAACTTGATCAATTGCAGGATGTTGGTAGTGCCATTATATCCACCAATAGAGTGAAAATGAAAATAAAAGACGAAATTGTGGGTGCTGTGGCTACATTCCAAGATGTAACCAGAATTCAACAGTTAGAACAGCAAATCAGGCAAAAACTTTATAGTAAAGGCCATGTGGCAAAATATAATTTTGAAGATATTATAGGGAAATCGCCGATATTGACAAGAACCAAAAATATAGCAAAAAGATTCGCCCTGACGGATGAGACTATTCTATTAATGGGAGAATCAGGGACCGGAAAAGAAATGTTTGCCCAGAGCATACACAATCAGAGCCAGAGAAAAAACGGGCCATTTGTGGCCGTGAATTGTGCGGAACTTTCGACTAATCTTTTTGAAAGCGAGCTTTTCGGGTATGAAGAAGGGGCATTTACCGGGGCTAAAAAAGGTGGAAAAGATGGCCTTTTTTTATTGGCTCACGGTGGGACTATTTTCCTGGATGAAATAAGTGAAATACCTGTTTCCTTACAAACCGCAATTTTACGCGTGATTCAGGAGAAAACTGTAAAGCCTATCGGATCGGATAAAATAATTCCCGTTAATGTGAGGATAATAGCCGCTTCTAATAAAAACTTGAAAAATCTTGTAGATGAAGGCCTTTTTCGCAAAGATCTTTATTATCGCTTAAATGTATTAACGATTCGCATTCCGCCTTTAAGGGAGCGCAAATCAGATATACCTTTGATTATTAAAGCTATTGCTCAAAAATACAGCTGTAACATAAAGCTAAGCGAAGAAGCCCTGGAGTTTTTGGTTAACTATCAATGGCCTGGAAATGTAAGAGAATTAATAAATGTCGTAAAAAGAATTGCAATACTTTATGGTGATAAATTAATAACAAAGTCAGATTTGGTAGAAATAATGCCAGAAATATGCGGAAGTGATTTTGCAGGTGAAAGTAAATTTTTTGTGAGGATAAATGGCACGCTGAATGATATAATCAAACAATGCATCGAGAAAACCCTGGAAATGACCAATGGAAATCAATCGCAGGCAGCTAAAATTTTAGGAGTAAGCAGGTCTTTTTTGTGGAGAAAATTAAAAAATTTGTAGCATATGTTACAATATGTAACAATAAATTGTTGCCAGATCTAACAATATATTGATTAATATTTAAAAATTACTATTTGGCAAGGGGTCTATAAGTGGCATGAAGTTTGCTTAATAGTTTTGTTGATAATAAAAAAAATAAGGGTATGAGGTGGTTTTGTTGGAAAAAATGACAACCAGACTTCGCAAACTTCTTGCCAGAGACGAAATTCTGGTGGCGCCCGGAGCACATGATGTTTTAACCGCCAAAATAATAGAAAAGGAGGGATTTGAGGCCGTATATATGACCGGATACGGTACTTCGGCAAGCCTTCTGGGAAAACCTGATGTGGGGCTTTTAACCTTGACAGAAATGGTTCAAAGGGCCGCAAACATAGCGGAAGCCGTTAACATCCCAGTCATAGCTGACGGAGATACCGGTTACGGGAATGCGGTAAATGTAATGAGGACTGTTAGAGAGTACGAAAAAGCAGGAGTAGCGTGCATTCAACTGGAAGATCAAGTGGCTCCGAAAAAATGCGGTCACATGCTCGGTCGGGAGATTATTTCAAAAGAAGAAATGGTGGGAAAAATTAAAGCGGCCTGTGATGCAAGACGGGATCCCGATTTTATGATCATGGCAAGAACCGATGCTCGGACAAATTATGGAATTAAGGAGGCTATTGAGCGCGGAAAGGCCTATGAAGAAGCCGGTGCGGATATTATTTTTATAGAATCAGTCGAATCAATAGAAGAAATGAAAATTGTTACAAGCAGTTTTAAAGTTCCAGTGCTGGCGAATATGCTTGAACACGGCAGGACTCCCCTTTTGTCTGCTAAAGAATTGCAGGAAATAGGGTATGATCTTGTTATTTTCTGCGTATCTTCCACATATGTTACCGCTAAGGCTGTTACTGATCTTATGAAAATTTTGAAGACCGAAGGTACTACCAGAAACTACCTTGATAAAATGATTCCATTTGAAGAGTTTAATAAATTAATCGGGCTTCCCGAAATAAGACTTATCGAGCAAAAATATGCCACGGGGCGTGATTATGTGGTGCCTGAAGGCAAGTAAAATGTGCATGGAGGTAGAAAATTATGAAAAGGTTATCATTTCTAACACTAGTTATGTTTTTAATTTTCTCGCTTATGTTAACAGGATGCGGTGGGTCGGGTCAGAATTCCGGAAAACAGGAAAATGAACAGGGACAAACCAATCAAAATTCAGGGTCAGCAGTGGTTTTAAAATTAAGCCATACGGGCAATCCTCAACATTTCTATCAGAAAGGTGCGGAAAAGTTTGCTGAATTGGTAAGCAAAAATACTAATGATCAGGTAAAAATAGAGATATATCCATCGGATTCTCTGGCACCTCAAAGAGAAAGCGTTGAAGGCGCTCAACTGGGGACTATAGATATGGTTTTAACTTCCACCATGGAACTTTCTAATTTTGAATCAAGTATCGGCGTTTTTGACTTACCATTTTTATTTTCATCGAGAGAAAAAGCTTACGCTGTCTTTGATGGGCCTGTTGGAGAAAAAATTGCTAAGAATTTTGAAAATAAAGGTCTGGTAATCTTAGCATATTGGGAAAACGGTTTTAGGCACGTTACAAACAATAAAAAACCTATACAGACGCCGGATGATTTGAAAGGCATGAAAATAAGAGTTCCAGAAAGCACTGTCTATATAGACACTTTTAAAGCTCTTGGCGCATCGCCGACTCCTATTTCCTTTGGTGAACTTTATTCTGCGTTGCAACTTGGCACGGTGGACGGTCAGGAAAACCCACTGGCCCACTTAATTAATCAAAAGTTTTACGAAGTGCAAAAATACTGCACCCTAACAGGCCATTTTTATACTGCTGAACCGCTGGTTATAAGTAAAATTGTGTGGGATAAGTTAACGCCCGATCAACAAAATGCCATAAAAGAAGCGGCTATGGAAGCCGGAAGATATGAACGAGAGTTGTCTAAAGAAGCCGATGAAAAATATTTGCAGGAAGCTAAAGATAAAGGAGTTCAATTTGTGGAAAAACCGGACCTGGATGCTTTTCGAAAAGCGGTGGAACCTGTATATGAAAAATACAGCGCAAAATATGGCAATCTATTAACAGAAGTTAGAGATGCAGCCAAATAACAATGGGGGGATTTATCCCCCCTATATAATAAACAAAAGTATTTTAAAAAAGGGTGAATTTCCAAATGACGGTTTATGAAAAGGTGTTAAATGCCATTAATAATTTTCTCATCATTATCATTACATTTTTATTTGGAACAATGAGCTTGGCCAGTTTGTTCCAGGTTATATTTAGATATGTTCTAAAGCAACCCCTTCCCTGGTCGGAGGAACTGGCACGGTTTTTATTTGTATGGGTGGTTTTCCTGGGCTCGGCGGTGGCGGTAAAGGAAAAAGCCCATGTAGGTCTGGAGTATTTTGTAGATAAACTGGGGATGTCACAAAAAAAGCTTGTTTATGGCATTGCATATATTTTGTGTATAGGTATGTCTATTGTAATATTCATAAACGGATGGAATATTGTGAAAAGTACTTTTTCACAACTGTCCCCCGCTATGCAAATACCGATGGCCTATGTTTATTTTGCCATACCGCTTGGTTTTTTGATATCAGCTTTTAATTTTTTGTATCTTTTTATAAATATGTTTAAACCTATTGAGAAATAAAAAGAGGTGATAAAGATGGCTTTACTTTTGTTCGGAAGTTTTTTTCTGTTTTTGATAATGGGGATACCCATTTCCTTTTCTCTAACTCTAGCAAGTATTGTTTCCGTGATATTTGGAACTAACGTTCCTTTAATGATAGGTCCGCAAATGATGTTTAAAGGGGTAAATTCATTTCCCATTATGGCGATCCCTTTCTTCCTCCTCGCAGGGAATATTATGTCCAGGGGAGGTATTTCAAAGAGGTTAATAAGATTTGCATATTCTATTGTGGGAGCCATTACCGGAGGCCTCGGGACCGTGTCAATTCTTGCTTCGATGTTCTTTGCGGCTATTTCGGGGTCTTCTCCTGCCACCGCAGCAGCTATCGGAAGCATAATGATACCTTCCATGGAGGAAAAAGGTTATGATAGAAAATATTCCGCTGCAGTTATTGCCGCAGCAGGGACCATTGGCGTCGTTATCCCTCCTAGTATCCCTATGGTTGTCTATGGTGTGAATGCAGGAGTATCTATAGGCGGTTTGTTTTTAGGCGGGATTATTCCCGGGATATTGATGGGCCTAATACTAATTGCGCAGAACTACTATTATTCAAAAAAGAACGGCTATTTAGGTGAAGGGAAGTTTCGGGTGGGGGAATTTATTGCTTCGTTTATTGACAGCATATTTGCGCTTTTAATGCCGGTGATTATACTGGGTGGCATATACAGCGGAGTTTTTACTCCTACAGAATCAGCTGTAATAGCGTCGGCATATGGATTAATAGTTGGCATGCTGGTTTACAGAGAATTAAAATTGAAAGATATTCCGGAAATTCTGGCGGAGTCGGCCAAGGGCACATCAAAGATACTTGTTTTAATTGCCGCGGCCATGTTTTTTGGTTGGTTTCTTGCAAGTCAGCAGATTCCTCAGCGTATATCGGCCACCGTATTGTCATATACCACAAATCCGTATTTGATTCTGCTGTTCTTTAATATAATCTTGTTGATAGCGGGGACATTTTTGGATTCTACGGCTTCAATAGTTTTACTTACCCCCATTTTTCTTCCCATAATGCAACAGTTGAATATAAATCCTCTGTTAATGGGTATAGTCATGACCGTAAATCTTGCCATAGGGCAGATCACACCACCCGTAGGATTAAACCTTTTTGTTACATGTGGAATAGCAAAAATTAAATTTGACGATATAATACGGCCAATAGTGCCTTTTATATTAGGATTAGTTTTTGTGGTTCTGTTAATTACATATATTCCTTCACTGTCGCTCTATTTACCAACAATGTTTAATTTCAAATAGAGGTCGATTTTTAGATAATACTTCGACTATAGAAAATTTTGGCTGCGAAACTGCAGCTTTTTTTATTAATTCAAAAATACTACTTAAGACCAATAATTCTTTAAAATTAAAAAAAGGACTTTTTAACCCATTGTGGAAATAGATAAAAGAAAAATGGGGTAAAATGGGGTGAAAATTATGGCTCGCATTGGCATTGTTGCCCCTTACAGGAAACTGTATTATGAAGCTTTAGAAATCAAGGAAGAATTAAACGACGATATCGATGTGAGGATAGGTTTGTTGAGCAATGCCGTTGATGTAGCCAGGGATTTGATTAAAAACGGAGCGCAGGTCTTGATCAGCCGAGGCGGCACTTTGAATTATATTCGGCGGGATATTCCAGATGTTCCTCTTGTCGAAATAGAAATAAGCAGTTACGATATAGCCGAAGCTATCATGGAAGCAAAAAAAATAAGCAATCATATGGCTCTGATCATTTTTAGCAATATGCTGTATGAAAAAAGGGATTTGTCTAAATTGTTTAATGTAGATCTGAAAATTTTCTATATTGAGAGAGAGGAACAGGCCGTGGAGGCAATACGAAAGGCAATGATAGAAGGTTGTGAAGTGATGGTGGGCGGGGGGATAACCAACAAAGTTTCTCTGGAAATGGGGATCCGCAGCATATTGATATCTTCGGGGAAGGATTCTGTTTATCGTTCTATAAGACAGGCCCAAAATATTTTGTACTATAGAGAAGATGCTTTAAAGCAAACGGAACTGATCCAGACGGTGATGGAAAATACTCCTCTTGGGATTATCACCACGGACAGGATAGGTAGAATTAAAATGATAAATTCCCCGGCTCTTGATATTTTAAAACTGCCCCGTGAACATGTCCTGGGTAGAGATATAAGAAAGATTGTGCCCGAGATAAAAGACGGCCAGGGAGCGGATTTTATAAAAGAATTCGGCGATTCTAAGATTATGGTTAACATAAAACCGGTAGATATTGTATCATCAAATATCGGCTCTATCATTACCCTTGAAGAAATCAGCGAAATAAGCAAGAAGGAAAAATATATCAGGAGCGCTTTTATTAAAAAAGGGCATGTGGCCCGGTACAGGTTTGAGGATATTATTGGCGAAAGCAAAGTGCTTAAAAATGTTTTAGAAATTGCGAAAAAGTATGCCGAATTTGATTCAACGGTACTGATTTTTGGCGAAACGGGCACAGGCAAAGAAATGTTTGCCCAGAGCATTCACAATAAAAGTAAAAGAGCAAAAGGGCCTTTTGTTGCGGTCAATTGTGCATCGCTTTCTGAAAGTTTGCTGGAGAGCGAATTATTTGGATACGTAGAAGGCGCGTTCACCGGCGCTTCAAAAAATGGCAAAGTTGGGTTGTTTGAGATGGCGCATAAAGGGACCATTTTTCTCGATGAAATTTCGGAACTGCCGGTTTCCATCCAGGCGAAACTTTTAAGGGTCATTCAGGAAAAAGCGGTCATGCGTTTGGGAGATGACCGTATTATTCCCGTTGATGTACGGATTATTGCTGCCAGTAATAAAAATCTGGGGGAAATGGTAAAAAGAAAAGAATTCCGTGAGGATTTGTATTACAGATTAAATGTTCTTACTTTAACCATACCTCCTTTGAGAGAAAGAAAGCAGGACATTGTAAATTTATTCCAATATTTTATAGATTTATTCTGTTATAAGTTTAAGATAGACAGACCTTTAATAGACAAAGCGTGCCTGGAGATAATTCAAGATTATGACTGGCCGGGCAATGTCCGCGAATTGGAGAATTTTACGGAAAGGCTCCTGGCTGCTTACGGGAGTCAATACATAGATACCGGGAAAATTTTAGAGCTTTTAAATGTAGAACAAAATCTTTTGACGGATATTCAAGTTTTCTCGAAAAGAAGCAGCCGGGCTGGTGAATTGGATGAGAATGAGATCTTGGATGTATTAAAGCGAAACAATTTTAATAAAACTAAGACAGCCAAACAACTTGGCATCGGGAGGACTACCCTGTGGAGATTTTTAAAAAAGCGGGGAGGAGGAAATAGCGAAACGTTTCGGTGAAACACAGAAACGTATTATAAAAACTTTATAATTCAACTTTCGCAGATGGAACTATAGCTACAAACCTTGACAAATCAATAAAAATAAGAAATAAAAATGCAAGGAGAATCCTTTTTATGATATAATTGAATTAGGCAAAATAAACAAAAAAGGAATATCCTTACAATGTCTATTATATCACATTACAACGAAAATGAAAACCGCTTTTCCTCAACTGTTCACGGCAAACGCATGAAAATATACTTGAACCAACAATCCAAAAAAGGATTTTTAAAAAAATGCCGGGCGGCATGTACTGGCCCCAATTACTTGGACTTAACCGACTAACACGCCACGGCTCACATTATTTCTTAAAAATGCTTCATAAAATGCTGATGGTGTCATATAATTTAAGGATTCATGGGGCCTTTCGCAAAGATAAAATAAAGATAAAATTTTATATAATCATCCAAGCCTTTAAAAAATTACTTATAACTTTCAAAGTCATTTATATTAAACATATTGTGCTTGTAGGGTTCTATGAAATCTTTCAATAGTTGGGTTTGCTAGGGGACCTTACTGGTATTTTCTCATGAAATATACCCTGTTTAGTGCAAAATTCTTGAAATTCTTTTGGCTTAAACTGCGGCCCATTATCGGTTCTGATTGTTAAAACTATCTGTCATATGCCTTGATGCAATAGCTTTTGTCACAGTTTTTATCACATCGTTTTTCGTAATTGAAAAACCAGCTTTATAGCCAACTATCTCTAAGGTATATGTATCTATTATTTCCAGGATAAAGATTCTTCTGTGGAAAATAGTCACATACGTAATATCCATCTGCCAGTGAGTATTTGGTGCATCAACAGAAACCTTTTTTAAAAACTATTTCAGTGTTAGAAGAAGAGTGATATCTAATAATAGGCAAAAGGAGATCCATTTTCTTGCATAGCCTGTAACCCTTTTTCTTGTTAATAAATAATTCCAAACTTTGATCTTAAAAGAAATTTGATTCTAGTGTAGAAACCCTACTTTTTTACTTCTTTTCCCGAACCTTGAAAATTTCATAAGGAATGTTTTGGAA
>NZ_JBJYKD010000015.1:0-64181 GCF_049310025.1 Thermorhabdus hydrogeniformans
GTATAAAAAACTTACATTTCTCTTAAGGTCAAAGTTTGGAATTATTATCAACAAGAAAAAGGGTTACAGGCTATGCAGGGTATATTTCATGAGCGAATACCAGTAAGGTCGCCTGAAAGAAACCCAAATATTGAAAGATTTCATAGAACCTTGAAAGAAGAATATGTTAATTTAAATGATTTTGAAAGTTATAATTCATTCTTTAAAGGCCTGGATGATTATATAAAATTTTATCTTTGTGAAAGGCCCCACGAATCCGCAAATTTATGACACCTTCAGCATTTTATGAAGCATTTTTAAGAAATAATGTGAATCGTGGCGTGTTGGTCGTTTAAGTCCAAGTAATAGGGGGCCAGTACATAGCACAAATTAAAAAGCAAGCTGAAAAACAGCAAAATTTTTTACGTTTAATCCATCCCTTTTTAAATGAAAATGATAGGTACCACCAGGAATGTATAGAATTACGTCCTATCCCCAGACAAAAGGATGTTTATTTTATGAAATCCTTAAATCTCTGGAGATTGTATGACAAAGCCACAGAAAGACACATAAAATTCCTTCAGAAAATTAATGGAATTCCTGTTTGCTTATATTATTCGGTTTTTGCCCTAGATTATAATAAGGAAACCTTTAAAAAGGATGGTAAGCCCTATATAAAAGGCTATATCAACAACCAGAATGCTGTACATTGCCAGATATTGGTGGCGGATTTTGATAAGATAACTGAAAGCGAACATAATGCTATTATTGACATGTTTAATAGCTGTGACATTGAAGTCTTGTCCGTATTCAGCGGACATGGCTATCAGGATATCATTCTCTTAAGCGAGAAAGTTTATGATTTGAATATATTAAAAAAGTTTTGTTGCATCTTAAAACGAAAAGGTTTTCCAGTAGACGAAAATATTGTTGATCCAGCCCGTGTAATGCGAATGCCCTTTTCCTTTAACTGTAAGGAATTTGACCCAACCAATAAATATCATTCTGATAGCCCAAAAGCTATACCAACACGGTTAGTTAGAGAAACAGACAAGAGATATTCAGTAAAGGAGATATTTGAAAAGCTCGAAATGCTCCCTGATTCTCCAGCAAGCTTTAACATGCAAATAGAAAATCCACAGTTAGGCAAACAAGAAGAAATTTTCCCCAAAATACAACCAAAAATACAACCAGGGATATTGAAGCAATAAAAGAAAAGTTATTGGAAATGGGCCGCAGATATACTTCTGGTGAATACAATACTCCCAAAACAAATGATAATTCCGAACAATATAGCAAAGACAAAGAAGAAAAATATAAATATGAATTGGATAATAATCAAATTGAAGAAATGCAGGATATTTACAAAATGATAAATATTAAAAAACTGCCGAGTGCGGTTCAAAAAATGTTATATTGTACAAGAAAAGGGTTTCGGGGGAGAGTGCTTTATTTCCTGGTTACTTTTTTGTCAAACAAAGAAGGAATGCCCCTGGACAAAGTACTTGCCATTATGAAAATTTGGGCAACACGATGTTCGCCATCTCTTGATGTAGATTATGTTTTATCGAATGTAGAAAGGATATATAGAGGCAGATACAAAGGCGATGGCAAGTATGATTCTGAAATGGCAAAAGAATTTGGCTATATAGAGTTTAGCCGTTACAAACGCGACAATAAAATATTGGTTAAGAACGAATTTTTTGAAATGTTTAATAAACTGACAGATGGGGTTATAAGGTTGTACCTTTGTGCAAAATTATATGAAAAACTGAACAATGAAAAAACATGGACCAAGGATCAATTAATTAAGCTGTCTGGAATGAGTATTAGAACAATTGACAAACATTTAAGGCAACTTGTTATTCATGGTTTTAACGATAAGAAGAGGGGCTGCAGGCGAAAAGGAGAACCTAACAGATATTGTACAAATAAATTTTACGACCGTACAAAAGGGTTCACTGTTTGGGAAGTGGGCACTTTAACGCATCTCTTAAAGCAGGGATATTTAACTGATGGAGAACTCAAACTGTATTGCTATCTTTGCTACAGCATTAGTCAATCTGTAAATGGAGAATGCTGGTTGAGCCAGAGCCATTTGGGGGAACGGATTAATAAGAGACGGAATTCTATTTCGGAAATGACTACCTCTTTGCATGCTAAAAATCTTATAACAAAATCGGCAGAAAAAATAGGGCCAGCAGTTCATTGCTATTATTCGCTGAAGTATTGACATCTATTTTATCTTTCATAATGTTCGAGCGTTTTATTATTCCCTCCTTTCGACTACGTATAAAATGTGAAGATGCTTAAAAATTAAGGGTTAGCATTTATTAAATGTTATTTTCCGACACTATATATAAAAACGGGAGAGAGGGGAGGAGGGGGGCTTTTTCAAACTTTCAAATGAGGGAAGGGCGATTTCAATTCAAAATGAGGAGAAGAGAGGAATTACAAACCATAACTGTTGCTAAGGGGGCAATGCCCCAAAACTCTGTGCTGGTTTATTTCCTTTTGTGAAGTTTCCTCTTCCTCTCGTAGTCGATAGAGTGCAATTAAGTATTAATGATTTATCCCCGTCGACAGATGGACATTAAAAAAGCATATTTCATTAAAAAAGCATATTTTTAGAGGGGAAATTTATTTTGCTTTGTTAACCTTCCCCCCGTCGATAATTTGCGATTATATTTAAGGCAAGGATATTTTAAAACAGCTAAAGATAAATAGTACCTGCTTGTTTCGTCATAAGAAAATTTAACTGATATATCTTGACTTTGGTTTATATGTTGTGTATATGATGGATTCGGGTTAGGGGTGGAGCAATTTACAGACTTTCTTGGTATTTGATTACCTCCTTCTTCACCAACAGGGGAGTTTTAAGCTCCTGTGGTACATAGCAGAGAAACCTATACGGCATTTCAACATGCCGTTTGATATAAATTACTTCCCCTTTCTTTTCCCTCTCCTTCTTTGATGATGCAGGTGTGATTTGTAGCCGCTACGGTTGATGTAGCGGCGTACATATGGTTTTTAAAAACGATTTGAAATGCCTAATTGCAACAGCATTTCTTTTTTTATTTTCAAGGACGTTTTTAAAAACGAATATGTTTAAACTTTTGGTTATGTCTAATAACGGGTACACATTTTAAGCAGCTGTTTTTCGTTTTTAGAGGCGGGAAATGTTTTCAAAACACGATTTTGAAAACGCTGTTGACTCAAATTTTTCTTACCCATTGAAATATTGTAGCCAAATAAGATACATAATATAATATAAACAAAATAATAGTTGCCAATACGTTGACTAAAGTGTAAGAAAAAGCATATAATATTAGCAGGAGGAGGTGTTTGAAATGCTTACAACCAACGAAATCATCGGACAAAACATCCTTACCATACTTAACAAAAAATCTTTGACGCAGGCAGCTTTGGCGGAAAAACTTGGCTGGACAAGACAGGAGGTTAATAAAATAGTTCATGGAAGAAAGAATGTAACCGCGCAGGAATTAAAAAAGATTTCCGATGCCTTAAATGTATCTATGGAGGAATTGGTGAAAGAGGGTGCAGTCAATGAAAACATTGAACCGATAAAACTTTTTATGGGCCAGGTTAGTACAAAAGAGGCGCGATTGGGACTGCTGCATGCCCAGAAAATCATGGACATGGTTTTATTCCACAGCCAGGTTCAGGAAAACAAAAGCAAACTGATGAAGGAATGGGATGCGTAATATGCATGAGCTTATAAAAGAATGTGTTTTTAGAAACGATAAGGAGCAATTTAATAATATCGAAGATAAGGTAATTGGCTTTGTCAATAGGTATGTCGGCAGTGGGGTCATTATCCAGGACGATATTTTTAATATTATTGAAAACTACGATCGGCAAGTGACTTTACTTCTTTTCCCCATTCCTGACGATGAAATCTGTGGCTTTATTTGCAATTACAAAGGGAAAATGTTTATTTATGTAAATACCAACCTTCCGCTGGAAAAGCAAATTTTTACTGCTGCCCATGAGCTTTATCACCTCTTGTTCAACCGCGACCAGTTGGAAAGCGGTTATAGCCACTTGGTCAAACAGGACGATCTAAACGGTAGACAGGAGGAACGGGTAGCTAATCTTTTCGCCGCCCTATTGCTTGTCCCCAGGACTTTGTTGAAGGAACAGATTGAGATTTTACAGATAGATCCTGCTAATTTAAATTTGCTAGATATTATTCGTTTGATGGATGTATTTGCCGTTCCTTATAAAACAATGATATTACGGCTGTACGAAACGGGGATTTTGAAAGAAAAAGAGGCGGATAAATGGCTGCAGGTTCCAGACCGAGACGAAAGGGAAGGCGTATTGTTTGAAATAAAGAAACACGAAATCGGATTGCGGTGGCAGGAACGTACCAGGACAGTAAAATACGGGAACTTAAAAGCATTGATTATGGACAATGATGCCCAGGAACTTGTTCCAGAAGCAAAAGCTGCAAAAGATCTGGCTTATATCCAGAAAAGTATGGAAGAGATCTTTAAGGGGTTGGGTGAGAAAGTTGAGTAAATTAGGTATTTCCGTACTTGATACGGATTTTATAATTAAGTCAGCTGTCTCCCCTTCTCCTCAGCAATCCACCTTATTTGAAAGGATTTTAACCCTGGGTGAAAAGTTTTACATACACCATCAAGTACATGAAGAAGTGGAGTGGCCACAAGAGGCAGCAGATTTGCTGGACAAGCTTATTAAAGAGCATCAAATAAAAATGGTGGACGACAGGGATTTGCTTGAACTATTGGACAAGCATTATCCTATGCCTGCAAGGACTTTTTTAGGCAATCTTAAAGAGTGTTGCGAGATGTTTGGCACGGACTATTACGAGCATTATTATAAACAATTGGAAGCATTGCTTTTTGATGGTGGCAATATTGAACAATTTTGTGCAAAGCTTGCCGCTGTGGAGGAAAAGCTAAAGCAAAACTGCAAGGGTGGAGGCCGTTCAACCAACCTTGGGGAAATCAAGACAGCCCTGTTGGCAGCTATTTTCAGCCTTTCCAATATCGAACGGGTAACCATTTTCATGTCTGATGATCGCAGGGCGAGAAATTTCATTGTATCCAGATATTCCGAAAAATACCATGAAATCAAGGCGATTAGTGTAATAGGGGCGTTCTATATCTTGATGAAAAACGGCATGCCTCTTGAGGAAGCCCGCAGGTATGTAGATGCTTTGGCGACAAAGGAGTTTAGACTGTTTGATAATAAGAAAATGACAGGTTTGGAGATTGTTGATGGGATTTATGCTAATAAACTGATTCTTCTTGTAAACGGTATGCTGAAAGCGCGGGACTGATATTTTCAGTTCCTTTTTTTGATGCTATAATTCCATCATCAGCCAAGAAAGGGGGATGTATTGCATGACAGGGCAGGAAGAAAAACTTATCAATGCTGCTCAGGAGATCATCTTTGCCGCAAGGCTTGGCGGGCAGGATTTGGCACAGTTCGGTCGGGAAGTAGCACAGATTCTTTTAAACTACGGCCTTATAGAGAAAGGGCCCTATGAAATACTTACAGGTGAGGTATAGTTAAATTGAGGTTTTACACTCAAAATTGCGCTTGAGATAACAAATGATATGCTGAAATTGGCAAAAGCTTTTCACGAAAGTTCAGTTGTAAACTTTGGTGAATAATTGTTTTATCTAATGATGATTATAACAGCAGAACAGAAGATATAGTGGTCGCGGCTGTTACTTCAAATCTGGCAGCAAAAGATTATGTTGTTATGCTGACCAGTAGCGACCTTGATGAAGGAACCTTAAAGGTGGATTCCTGCATAAGGGTGGATAAAATTTATACCTTATCTAAAGTTTTGTAATAAGCAAGTTTGGTGTCGTGAAGAAGCATATTATTGATGTAGTGAAGGAAAAGCTTTTTGAATTAATCTAAAATAACCTTAAATAACTTAACGTAATTGCAGTGAATTATCTTCGTGGAAAAGGAAAGCATATATGAAAATTAAAGAGAAGCCCTGTTGACGGACTTCTCTTTTTCTTAATGCTATCAAATCACAATTCTAAACAGGTCTTTTTTTGAAGTTGTGGCTTCAAATGTATATGGTTCGCCTCCACCAACCTTACCCCTTTTCGTTTAAATTTCATACAACCTTCAAAGACGCATCTATCCTGTCAGGATAGATTTTTATTTTATTCATTATTCTCTATGAAGTCCTGCCTGATCCGATAGTTGTTGGTTGAAATTTTTAACGAATGGAAAAGACTGGATGACGATGGGAATAAAGATATATTTAATCTTATTCTGGGTATGCAGGATTCAAAAAAGTCTTTATTGGAAATAGTTTTAATACACATTAAAAAATGCAGAAGGATTGGGATAATTCAGTGTCCGGAAGAATTCATAAAATCACTTTGCTTATTGAAGATGTATTGGAAATTTTATATAATTGAGACAGGGAGGGAAGGTGTTGAGCATGCCCCTGGAAGATATGGAAAAAGCTAAAAAAGAAGTTGCAAGCAGCGATGAACCAAAGATTCCCGAGATCGGTTATTTTTATCTGGCACAGCAGGTAAATACTCTCATGCAAATGTTAAATGAAACCAGAAATAATATAGACATACGTTTCGATAATCAAAGGCAGGAATTCAAAGGCGAAATAAAAAGCCTGAGAGAGGAAATAGATGGATTAAGAGAGGAAACGAAGAACAGCATAATCAGTCTTAAAGAAGAAACGAAGAATAATATGAGCGCTTTAAGAGAAGAAATTAAAAACGAGATAAAAGAATTAAGAGAAGAAATTAAAAATGATATAAAAGAATTGAGAAGTGAATTTAATAGTATCAAAACCTGGTTTATCGGAACAGTGGTGGGAATAGTAGGCATCATCGTTGCTATTGTAGGGATGATATTAAAGTCATAGGGTGGATTTTTCCACCCTTTATGTTCTCTTTTGTTTTCTGAAGTGCAAGGGTTCAAAGCCTGGCGGCCTTGCTTAAGAGTACGGCAGCAAAGAAAAATTTTGCTACTGAATAAAAAAATTTATAAAAAAATTAATAAATAAGGGGCGCTGATGTTATGATAAGATGGAAGGACGAATACAGGATTGGCGTTGAAAAAATTGACGAGCAGCATAAGAAACTGTTCGAGATAGCCGGCAGGGCGTACGATCTTTTGAAAAACGAGTTTTATATTGACAAGTACGACAGGATAGTGGAAATACTGAACGAGTTAAAGGATTATACCGTTTATCACTTCAACTCCGAAGAGGAGTATATGAAAAGCATAGGATATAGAAGGTTTTTATCTCACAAAGTCGAGCATGACGACTTTATAGAAAAAATAAACAGCGTAGACTTCAGCAAAATCGACAGCAATCAGGACAAGTACATACTTGATCTGCTGGAATTTATTGTTAACTGGATCGACAAACATATACTGGGCAGGGACAAATTGATAGTTTCTTGATAAAGCTGTTTACTTTTGCAGCTTTAATTTTTTTATATAAAAAAATGGAGCGGAAGACGGGATTTGAACCCGCGACCCTCGCCTTGGCAAGGCGATGCTCTACCACTGAGCCACTTCCGCACCTTTGAACTGGCGACCCGGAAGGGATTCGAACCCTCGACCTCCAACGTGACAGGCTGGCGTTCTAAACCAACTGAACTACCGGGCCGCTTTTTATTTGTCAGAGATATTACGTAATATGTATTATACATGAGAATTTTTTTTGTGTAAAGAGCCTTTTTCGTTTTTTTATAACCCCCGTTTTGATGGGGCTGGTGGTCCTTTTTGATAATCATCAAAAAAACTTAGTTTTTTAGTTTTGAAAAACAAAGGGGCTATACGCATTGACGTATAGCCCTTTTCCATGAAACTATTCAATGTCGATTTTTCGACCTTTGGGCTTGGAAGGAGTAACTTTGGGTAATGTCACCCTTAATACTCCGTTGTTGAAGCTGGCCTTTATGGCGTCGCCGTTAACATTTTCGGGCACCGGAATGGAGCGCGAAAAGCTGCCGCGGCGTCTCTCACGGTGGATGTAGTTGTCTCCCTTTTCCTCGGTGATTTCGTTCTGCTCGGCGGATATGGTCAGCAGATTATCTTCGTACCGGATTTCAATGCCGCTTTTATCATATCCGGGCAGATCGGCTTCGACGATGTACTCATTTTCGGTTTCTTTCATATCAACCTTTACCGGCTGGAAATTGAAGAAATCAAACAGGTCGTCAAAGTCAAAGCCAAAGTCGAAAAACCCGGGCAGTAACCCTTTTCGCCTCCAAGGAACCAGACCTCTACCACGCATAAAAATTCCTCCTTTAACATAAATTACTATTTGTAACTATTATTATAATACAAAGGTCAGAGAAGGTCAAGAATTTAAATAAAAATTTTTTTGGGTCGGAAGGTTTTAAGTTGCCTGTATAGAAATAAACTATATAAATGAGTGTGGTGAGGAATTTCACTTCTACCCTTCAATCCTTTATTATTTTTATCATTTTTGCGATAAAAAATTCAGATCAATACGTTCCGGGGTGAAGTATGGAAATAGGTGTAGACATAGTTGAAATTCGTAGAATAGAGAAGGCGTGTCGGAGGAACAGATTTTTGAATCGATTTTTTTCCGAGAGGGAACTGGGGATTATAGGCTATAGCGCCTCTTTTTATCCCCGTATTGCCGGCAGGTTTGCCGCAAAGGAGGCGGTGGCAAAAGCCCTGGGCACCGGCTTTAGGTATTTCCGGTGGCGGGACATTGAGATTTTAAATGATCCGGACGGCAGGCCACGGGTTGTACTTTCCGGCAAGGCAGAAGAATTTTTAAAATCAAAAGGTTTGGAGAAAGTCCTGGTGAGCATTTCCCACGGCAGGGATTACGCCGTGGCCTTTGCCGTAGCTTTGGGAGGTGCTGAGGTTGAAAGTGATAAGCCCTTACGCCATGAGGGAAGCGGACAGGAAAGCCATTGAAGAGTTCAAAGTGCCCGGTGTCGTCCTTATGGAAAACGCCGGCCGGGAAGTGGCTTTGGCCGTAAAAAGGATATGGAACCTGGATAAAAAGAGGTCGTCAAATAAAGTTGTGATTTTTTGCGGCAAGGGGAATAACGGGGGTGATGGGTTTGTAGCGGCGAGGCACCTGGCCAACATGGGCTTTGACACAGGAGTAATTCTTCTGGCCGACCCCGGAGAAATAAAGGGCGATGCCGCCGTGAATCTTAAAATCCTATTTAAAATGGGTCTTAAAACAATAACAGTTAAATGCGAGGATGACCTGGCCGGAGCGGCGAGTTTTTGCGACGGGGCCTTTGCGGTGGTGGACGCCCTTTTTGGAACGGGGTTAAAAGGAGAGGTAAGGGGCCTTGCCCGGAGGGCAATCGAGCTTATAAACAACGTAAATTCTCACGTCATAGCGGTGGATATTCCCTCGGGGATATGCGGGGAAACCGGAAAGGTGCTGGGAGCTGCCGTCAAAGCCGAAGAAACCGTCACCATGGCGCTGCCCAAAATGGGCCTTGTCCTCTATCCCGGCGCCGCATACGTTGGAAAGCTAACGATAGCCGATATCGGCATGCCGTTAAAGGTTATCGAGAGCGTTAAAAACGAAGGGGAGCTTGTCGATAGAGAAACGATTGCGGGTTTTTTTAAGCCTGTACCTCCCGATGCGCATAAAGGGACCTTGGGCAAAGTATTTATTTTGGCCGGCTCCCGGGGCATGACCGGTGCCGCCGCCCTCTCGGCGCTGGCGGCATCCAGGAGCGGCGCCGGTCTTGTCACACTGGGCGTACCGGAGGGCCTGAACGACATCCTTGAAGTCAAAGTGACCGAGGTCATTACAAAACCCCTGCCTGAGACGCCGGAGAAGAGCTTTTCAATGCAAGCTTTAACGGAAGCCCTGGACTTTGCCGGGAAATGTGACGCCGTGGCGCTGGGCCCCGGGATTTCCACTGTGGAGGAGACAAAGGAATTTGTCAAAAGGTTTTTAATGGCCTGCCCCGTGCCGGTGGTGGTGGATGCAGACGGATTAAACGCCCTGGCCGGGGAGCCGGAAATTATCGCGAAAGCCCCGGTACCGGTGGTCATAACTCCTCATCCCGGGGAAATGGCGCGACTCCTTTCAACGACGGCAGAGCTCATTCAGGAGAACAGGGTGAAGACGGCAAAAAATGCGGCGGAACAATTTAAATGTACGGTGCTTTTAAAAGGGGCCCGCACGCTGATTGCTGCTCCCGGCGGCCGGCTGTGGATAAACACCTCCGGCAATCCCGGTATGGCCACCGGAGGCAGCGGCGACGTATTGACGGGGATTATTGCCGCTTTCCTTGCCCGGAGAATGGAACCTTATGAGGCCGCCGTGGCGGGCGCCTATATCCATGGCCGGGCAGGGGACCTTGCCGCCAGGGTGAAAGGTGAAACGGCGGTGATCGCCGGCGATATAATAGACTTTTTGCCTGTAGCCTTTAAAGAAATACAAATGGCAACTTAAATTGCCGATTACAATTTGCCTGAAGGAGGAATATCATGGACCTGCGGCATCTCCGGCCCACCAGAGCCGAAATCAGTCTTGACAACCTTGAACACAATTTAAAAGAAATACGCAGAGCTACCGCACCCACCGCCCGGATTTGCGCTGTGGTGAAAGCAGACGGCTACGGTCACGGCGCCCTGGAAGTGGCCCGAACGGCCCTCGCCTGCGGGGCTTCTTACCTTGCCGTCGCCATACTGGATGAAGCTCTTCAGCTTCGCGAGCAAGGTATAAAAGCTCCCATCCTGATTTTGGGTTTTACACCGGAAGAGCAATTTGATAGAATAGTAGAACAGGACATTATTCAGACCGTTTATAACCTGAAATCGGCGCAGCTCCTTTCTCTTGAGGCGAAAAAGCAGGGGAAAAAAGCAAAAATCCACGTAAAGCTGGATACGGGCATGAGCCGTATCGGTTTCCAGGCGGAACCTTCCGCACTTTGCGAGATAAAGAAACTTTTTGCTCTGGAAGGTTTGGAAGTTGAAGGCATATTCACCCACTTCGCCAAAGCCGACGAAAAAGACAAGACTTTCACGCACGAGCAGTTTGAAAAGTTTATGGCGGTGGTCGATGCCCTCGAAAAGGACGGCTTCCATATCCCTGTAAAACATACCGCCAACAGCGCGGCCGTCATGGAACTGCCCGGCACCCATCTGGACATGGTTCGTCCCGGCATTATCCTCTACGGTCTATATCCTTCTGACGAGGTGGACAAAAGCAGAATCCGGCTGAAACCGGTCATGAGTTTGAAAACCAGGATATCTCATGTCAAAAAATTGGGCAGGGGCAGAGCGATAAGCTACGGTGGTACTTTTGTCACCCGGAGGGAAAGCCTTATCGCCACTCTGCCGGTGGGATACGCCGACGGCTACTCAAGGCTTCTTTCAAACAGGGCGCACGTGCTGATTAAAGGCCAGAGGGCGCCGGTTGTTGGAAGGGTGTGCATGGACCAGTGCATGGTGGATGTGACCGACATCAAAGGCGGAGTGGAGCCCGGGGAAGATGTGGTGCTCTTTGGGAGCATGGGCGAAGAGACAATTTCCGCCGATGAAATAGCCAAAATTATCGGGACCATAAGCTATGAAGTGGTTTGCGCCGTGGCGCGGCGGGTTCCCAGGGTATACTTTAAACACGGCAAAATTTTAAAGGTGAAAAACCTTCTGGTATGAAAGGTATAATTTTCTTGTTTGATTGACATAATTATAGTGACTTATATATAATAAAGTATATACGTGTGCGTTTTCCGAATACGTTAGGGGGTGCCGGTGTGGCCGAGTTAAAGAGGATCATCGTCAGCCTGCCCAACAACCTGCTGGAAGAAGTTGACGGCATAGTAGCCCTGGAAAACAGGAACCGCAGCGAATTTATCAGGGATGCCATGAGATTATATATTAAAGAAAGGGAAAAGATAAAGATGAGGGAACAGCTTAAGAACGGTTACATGCAGATGGCCGAGATAAACGTGAAGTTTGCCGAAATGGGATTGTGTGAGGATTATAAAGATTTTGTCGTATATGAAACCAGACTTTCGGAGTGTGAATAAGCTTTCGGAGTGTGAATAAGGTGCTGGTCAGGCGTGGAGATATTTTTTATGCAGACTTAAACCCGGTGGTGGGTTCCGAGCAGGGCGGCATCAGGCCGGTTTTAGTGGTTCAAAATGACGTGGGGAACAAGTACAGCCCCACTGTTATTATTGCCGCCATAACCTCCCAGATAGATAAAGCCAAGTTGCCTACGCATGTGGAAATAAAGCGCGAAGATTACGGGCTTGAAAAAGATTCCGTCATATTGTTGGAACAATTGAGAACGATAGATAAAAGACGGCTTAAAGAGAAAATCACTTTTCTGGACCAGGACATGATGGCGAAAGTCGATGAGGCCCTGAAGATCAGCCTCGGCCTGAGTGAATTTTAAAGTCGGGAGGTGAAGTGATGGAACGCCTTACCATCATGGGTCTGCGCCTGGACCACAGAAAAGACATAGCCCCCAAAGTCCAGGAAGTGCTTACAAAATATGGGGATAAGATTATGTGCAGGATGGGCCTGCCGGATTCGGAAAAGCAGGAAGGAATCATTACACTTTACATGAAAACTTCCTCAAAGGAGACGGAGGAATTTTCGAGAGAATTGAAGGCCATAGAGGGCGTTAGCGTATCTCATATGGTGATCTGACCGCTTTGCAAAGCGGTTTTTTTTTGCCGTTTTGCCTGTCGATGCGCCTGCTTTAAACAGCCCTTGATTAAGTATGATTCAAAGATATAATAGTGATTAAAGCCAATAAAATAAGGGGGCCAAATTTTAATGAAGGTTGGGGTAGGCTTTAGCTGTAAAGACGATCCAATTTTGGCTGGAAAACTTGCGGTCAGGCAGGCGCTGGACTTAACCGGAGAACCGGCCATAACATTTTTATTCTGTACCGCAAATTATGATCAGGAAACCGTTTATAAAAGTGTGAAAGAAGTCATCGGGAAGTCGAAATTGATAGGAGGCAGCACCGCCGGGGTGATAACCGCTCAGGGCGTTTTTGAAAAAGGAGTAGGTATTTGTGCTATTGAAAAAAGCGGGATTGAAGCCCAAACTCTGGTTATTAGCCCTGAAGAAATAAAATCATTGCCTGAATGCAGTTTGATGGAGAAAAAATTAAGGGATTTCACCGTTGATTCGGGTACATTATTTATTTTTACTGACTGCTCGTGCGACAATATGCCCTTGATTCTTCGCAGGATATACAATATTCTGGGTCTGGATTTTACATATATCGGCGGCGGGACGGGCGACAGTTTGAGTTTTTCCGGTGCCCATCAATTTACAGAGAGGGGGGTCGAGGTCGGGAGTATTGCTGTTGCCCTGTTGCGAGGGATTAAATTTACGGTCGGCATAGGTCACGGGTGGATGCCGTGGGGCGAGCCGATGATTGTGACCAGATCATCAGGTAAGATTGTTTATGAAATTGATGGCTTCCCTGCCTTCGATGTATATTCAAAAAATCTTGCCTTAAAAGACAAAAACGAATTTGCCTTTTTCGGCATGAAATATCCTTTTGGCATGCCGTGTGCCGGGACGAATTTTCTCATAAGGGACCCCATCGGCGTTAATGAAGATGGAAGTATAAGACTTGTTTCTGAAATACCCCAAAATAGCGCAATTTCTTTAATGAAAGGAAATCTTGAAAGCTTTATAAATACCGCCGAGGAAGTGGCAAAACGTGTAATTTTGAGTCAGCCGAAACCCAGGGCCATATTTTTATTCGATTGTGTGTCGCGTTATCTTTTAATGAAAAAAGATTTTGAAAAAGAACTGAAAACTGTAATGAGCATTGTGGGCGGAGACACTCCCGTACTAGGAATGCTTACTTTTGGCGAGATAGGCGCTTATTCTTCGGTGCCTTTATTTCATAATAAGACCATGGTAGTTGCGGCAGGGTGGTGAAGCGATGAACAATACGGCTTTCAGTATTTATGACCTTTTTATTTTTTATGAAATTGCTTCTTTAAGTTATCCTCAAGGTTTTGATGAATTTATGGAGGAGATAACAGAAAAATCTACCAGGCTTTTCGGCACGCGCCGGCTGGCTGTCGTACTCCTGTGCGAGAATGGGGAGAAAAAAGAGCATTATTTTGGGTTTAAAAACAAACAAAATCTTGAAGAAATGCTTATGATTAAACCTGAAAATTCTTTTGTATATTACCTTGACGGCGGAAGATTGGGATTTATGTATTTTGAAAATGCCCATAAAATTTCATTGCGCGACAGTAAACTGTATTCGATTTTTTCAAAAAGGATAGAAGAATTGTTGAGGGTTAAATATATGGAGCAAAAACAGTTCGAAGGGGAAAAAAGAAGGATATCGGAATATCAGGTTTTGTTGGACAGTGTTCCTGTGCAGGTGTGGTGTTTAAAAGATGAAAGAACTTATGTCATAGCAAACCAGATGCATTCCCTTTTCGTCGGAGTTGACAAAGACCGTATATCCGGAAAAGACCTGCGCGAGATATGGCCGGAACCGAAGCAGGCCGAGATGTTCATAAATGAGAACAAAAAAGTCATCCAGTCAAAAAAATTTTTTTTAAGTGAAATATGGCTGAATGATGCACTGGGGAACAGCCGTCTTCTTTCAGTTAGCAGGACACCCGTTTTGGATGAAATGGGAAATTTTAAATTTCTCGTTTGCTCAGCTTTCGATATTACTGAACTTAGACGGCAGAGAGTCGCACTCCAGGAGAGTGAAGAAAAGTTTAAAAATATATTTTTGCAGTCGCCGCTAGGGATAGAGATTTACGATAAAAACGGAAGACTGTTGGAGGTCAATCGGGTTTGCCTGGATATATTCGGTATCGTAAATCCCGACGAATTAAAAGGTTTTAGACTTTTTGAGGACCCAAACCTTCCTGAGGATCAAAAGGCGAAGCTGCTGGACGGCGAGGCGGTCAGGTATGAGACGGAATTTGATTTTGACATTATAAAATCGATGAAACTTTATAATACGAAAAAATCCGGGAGGATGCATATCGAGTGCTCAATAACGCCGTTAAAATTAAATTCAGAAATATATGGGTATATTGTGATCGTGCAGGATATTACCGAAAGAAAGGGCAACGAGGAAAAAATAAGGTATTTAACTTTTCACGATAATGTAACAGGCCTTTATAACCGGCATTATTTTGAGGAAGAACTAAGGCGGTTGGATGTTGAAAGGCAGCTCCCTTTAAGTGTAATAATTGGCGATTTAAACGGTTTAAAGCTTGTAAATGATACGTTTGGCCATTTTGAAGGTGATGAGTTGCTAAAGAAAATAGCGGATATTTTGAGAAGAGCCTGCAGGAAGGAAGATATCATCGCCCGCTGGGGTGGAGATGAATTTGCCATACTGCTGCCCAAAACGGATAAAAAGACGGCCGAGCAGATCTGCATGAGAATAGAGGATTTTTGCAGAGAGGATGAATATCGAATACCGCTCAGTATAGCTCTCGGATGTGCGGCGAAGGAAAATCCGGGTGAGGATATCAATAAAGTGTTGAGTAAGGCGGAAAATGCAATGTACAGGCAAAAATCGATGGAAGGCAGTGAAGTGAGGAAGAGACTGCTGCTGGCCTTAAAGAAAACTTTATTGGAAAATACGGATGAGACGGAAGAACATATCGCCAGAATAAAAAACTTGGCGTTAAAGATGGCGGAAAAGCTGGGGCTTTCGGAAGAAAAATTGAATTATGCAGGGCTATTGGCGGAATTTCATGACATAGGAAAAGTGGCGGTTCCGGAAGATTTGTTTAGAAAGGGCGGCCAGCCGGCATCGGATGAAAGCATTTTAATGCAAAAACATGTTGACGCCGGTTACAGGATAGCCATATCTTTTCCTGAACTTGCAGGCATAGCGGAAGCAATATTGCATCACCATGAGAGATGGGACGGCGGAGGTTACCCGAAAGGTTTGAAAGGGGAGGAGATCCCGCTTTTAGCGCGTATTATTTCAATAGTCGATTCGTATGATGAACTTATTCGAGGCATGTCGTATGAAAATAATGCCGATTATACGGGGGCTTTAAGAGAAATAAAAAGAAATTCGGGCATTATGTTTGATCCTGTTCTGGTAGATTTATTTATGAGTATCAATGATACGAGCTTTTGAAAAAATTTGCATAACAGGTTTTTTATGAGGGGATGACTGCTTCTTACAAATATTTTTGTTTTTACCGTTAAAAAGAAGGATTATAAAAAATAATTTAGAAATATATAGAACAGAAGTATAAAAACGGGAAATTATTGGGGGATAGAAATGGAAATTAAGACGCAATTTTTTTCAGAACTCATTGGGGCTCTATCGCTGATGATGGACCTGGATGAGAACAGGAAGATATATCACGCATGGCGGGTTGCCGTATTGTCCGAAAGGCTGGCTCAGAAAATCCTCCCGGAATACAGAACGCAGATCTTCTATGCAGGACTGCTTCACGACATAGGCGCCATTTCACTGCCGGATCACGTTGTTCACTACACGAATTTAAAAGATCATTTCAAAAATCCCATCCTTCTGAACCATCCGGTAAAGAGCGCGGAAATAGTGAAGGAAATCAAGCCGCTTGCCATAGCCGCCGGTATGATAATGGACCATCATGAGCAGTGGGATGGAAAGGGGTATCCCAGGGGCCTTTCCGGCAACGATATTAATCTTGGCGGCCAGATACTGAGAATTTGCGATACCTTTGATGTGCTCGCCAGAGTTAGGCCTCCCCTGGATTTGAACGGCATGAAAACCCTGCTTTCGGCGCGCCGTGAATCGGAGTTTTCGGGTTTGATGTACGAACTGATGGCGTCCACATTAGAGGAGGGTGATTTGTTTAATGAAATAATGGATGAAAAAAAGGTCTCCGAGATGGTATTAAACACCTTGAAAAACCTGCCGCTTATGGATTTGACATCCTGCGAAAGCGAAACCCAGGGGGTTATAAGGGTATTCGCCAGAGTGATTGACGCAAAGCACAGCTATACCGCCGGCCATTCCGAGCGGGTTGCCCGTTATTCCGGCATTCTGGCTAAAGCACTGGGGTTGGCCGAAGAGGAGATAAAGCGGCTGGAGTTTGCAGCTTACCTTCATGATGCCGGAAAAGTGGCGATTCCAAGGGCAATATTAGATAAACCGGGGCCGCTTACTATAGATGAATTCAAGCTGATGAAAAAACATCCGGTGTACTCTATGGAGATAATCAGTATGGTAAGAGCGCTGGCGGACCTTGCAGTGATAGCCGGCATGCATCACGAACGGTATGACGGTACGGGCTATCCCGAGGGATTATCGGGCGAAAGCATCCCCCTGGGCGCCCGGATAATGGCGATAGCAGATGCTTATGACGCCATGACATCTATAAGACCGTACCAGAAGACCAGAAATTCCGCTGAAGCCAAGGAAGTTTTGATAAAAAATGCGGGTGGTCAGTTTGACCCGAAATTAATAAAAATAGCCGTAAAATTTCTGCCGTAAGTAAAAAGAGGTGAAACCGTTGCCGCCTTTAATAGGAATAACCGCCTCTTACGATTTTTATAAGAAAAAGGCTTCTTTGGGTAAGGGGTACTTTAGAGCCGTAGAGCAGGCCGGTGGAATTCCGGTGGCTATACCGCCGCTGGAAGATGAAAATACCCTGCGGGCTCTGGCCGCACGGCTTGATGGGATATTATTTTCGGGCGGGCCCGATGTGGACCCTTCATATTTTGGGGAAGAGCCCCATCCCCATCTGGGGAAGGTATGCCCCCAGAGAGACAGGACGGAAATATTTTTGGCCAGGGAAATGATAAAAAGAGGCAAGCCGGTGCTCGGCATCTGCCGTGGAATACAGCTTATAAACATCGCCATGGGAGGCAGCATAATTCAGGACATCACGGCGGAAATCAAAAGCCCCGTAAAGCATCAGCAGGATGCTCCTGAATGGTATGCCACCCATCGGGTTGAAATTATTGACAGAGAATCACTGCTGTATAAAATAACGGGGCAAAGCTGCATAAGGGTGAACAGCTTCCATCATCAGTCGATAAAGGTCCTGGCACCGGGCTTCAAAATCACCGCGAGGGCTTCCGACGGCGTGATAGAGGCCATTGAGGCAGAGGGCAGAGGCATTTTTTGCCTTGGAGTTCAGTGGCACCCGGAGGAAATGTGGGAGCGTGACCCCCTGCAGTTCAGGTTGTTTAAATGCTTTAATGAAGCGGCAAAAAATTAAAATTGAATGCCTTAACGGGGAGGAAGTCGGATGCTTGCAATAACAGGCGGAAAGATTTTTACGATGGCCGGCGACGTTGTGGATAACGGCGTCGTTCTCGTAGAAAACGGCAAAATAAAACAAGTGGGGAAAGGGCTCAAGATCCCCCGGGATGCCGAGGTAATCGACGCCTCCGGCAAATACGTGTTTCCCGGTTTTATCGACGCCCACAGCCATGTGGGTATTTTTGAGGAGGCCGTGGGGGAAATAGGCGAAGACGGCAACGAATGGACCGACCCTGTTACTCCTCACCTGAGGGCCCTTGACGCTGTAAACCCTTACGACAGGGCCTTTGAAGATGCGGTAAGAGGGGGGATTACCTGTGTGTTTACGGGGCCCGGCAGTGCCAATGTAATAGGGGGTCAGTCCATTGTTGTGAAGACCTGGGGCAAAGTTATAGACCGTATGGTGGTAAAAGAACCGGCAGGTCTTAAGGTAGCCTTTGGGGAAAACCCCAAGCGGGTTTACGGTGAACAGAAAAAAATGCCGTCTACCCGCATGGGCACTGCAGCTCTTTTACGGGAGACTCTGGTAAAGGCCTTAAATTATAAGAATAAACTTGAAGAGGCAGAGCGAAACCCGGAAAAGTTTGTAGAAAGGGATCTGAGAATGGAGATCATTTGCGATGTCCTGGACAGAAAATTTCCTCTGAGAGCCCACGCCCACAGGGCCGACGATATCATGACCGCAATCCGCATAGCCAGGGAGTTTGACGTTGATATCGTCATAGAGCACTGCACGGAAGGACATCTGGTGGCCGATGAGCTGGCCGAGCTGGGCGTGCCGGCGGTGGTGGGGCCGTCCATGACTTCGCGCTCCAAAGTGGAGCTTAAGGACCTGAGTTTTAAAACACCGGGGATACTTGCAAACAAAGGAGTAAAGGTGGCCATAATGACGGACCACCCGGTAATTCCCATCCAGTATCTCCCCGTATGCGCGGCTCTGGCGGTAAGAGAGGGTATGAAGGAAGAGGATGCCATGGCGGCCATCACCATTAATGCGGCAGAGATAATCGGCGTCGCCGACCGGGTGGGCAGCCTTGAAGCCGGCAAAGATGGAGATATTGTCGTGTGGGATGGGCATCCCCTGGATGTAAAATCAACTCCTGTTTATGTTATAATAAGCGGGCAAGTTGCATACAGGCGATAGGCCGAAAGGATGGGTGTGTCAGGTTTAGGTGGCTTATGGAGCATCTCGACATCAAAAAAAAGCTATTATATTCTACCCGTCCACTTTTTAAAGTCTTCGCCATTAACAAAACACCGGTTTTAGGCAATGCATTTTGTAAGCGTAAGGAGCAGATTTCTGCTCCTTACGCTTGAGTTTTTAAAGGATATCATTTTCTCTATAATGGTTATGAAATATTGTAAAACTTTTGGAACCGCTTAATAGTCTAAATATAAATAGACTGAATTTTATGTCTTAATTTTTCTTCCAGGCATAAAAATGGAAGTTTTTAATTTATGAATGTTTTCTGCATAACTGCGATTATTAAATAACCCTGCAGTGCCAACAATAAAATATTCTGCACCGGCATTATAAAGTTTATTTATATTTTTTTCATTAATACTACCATCTACGGCTATTTTTATGTTGTAATTTTTTTTATCAATTAATTCTTTTAATCTAGCCACTTTATTCACTGTAGATTCAATAAACTTCTGTCCTGCAAAACCTGGATTTACTGCCATAACAAGTATGCAGTCAATATATTCTAGTACCTCTTCTATTAATGCGATAGAAGTTCCAGGATTCAATGCCAGTCCAACCTCAACTTTATTTTCCTTTATTTTTAAAAGTGTCCGGCTGATATGTTTACAGGCCTCTAAATGTACATACAATATTTTACAACCGTAAATTAAAAATTTCTCTATATAATTTTCAGGTTCCTCTACCATAAGATGGACATCAAGTGGAATTGAAGCTAACTTGCTCACAGCTTTTACATCTTCAAGGCCAAGTGCAAAATTGGGAACAAATTTACCATCCATTATATCAAGATGAAACATATCTGCTCCAGCATTTTCAAGTTCTGTTATTTCATCTTTTAATTTTGAAAAATCAGCACACATGAGAGAGGGACAAATTTTAATCAATTTGTTCGCCTCTTTCAATCTTTGATATTTGATCAATTCTATTTTGATGTCTCCCCCCTTCAAAGGAGCAATTCACCCATTGATCAACTATCATTTTGGCAAGTTCTACGCCTACAACTCTTGAACCTAATGCAAGGATATTAGTGTCATTGTGTGCCCTTGAAAGTAACGCTGAATATGGCTCGCTGCAAACAACAGCCCGAATCCCTCTAACTTTGTTGGCTGCTATTGCCATGCCCACACCGGTTCCGCAAAACAATATCCCTTTTTCACATCTTCCTGATACAATTTCTTTAGCCACTTTTAATGCGTATTTTGGGTAATCCACTCTGTCAGTTCCAAAAGCACCAAAATCTCTACATTCTATTCCTTTTTCTTCTAGATATTTTTTAATCTGGATTTTTAAATCATAACCTACATGATCACTACCCAAAGCTACTAACATAAAGTCACCTCAAATATTTTTCCAACATTTTCATTTACTTTGATTCCATTTTTGCCTCTTAAAAGTGACTCCTATCTATTATTTCCAGCCATCCTTTTCCAGGTAAAACGTCTCCCTCTTATTGTCACCGATAATTGATAAAGGTTTTCAGGTACTGCTACACCTGGATAACCTGCATCACCGATAGCATGGATATCCGCTCCGGTTTCTTTCATCTTTAAAGCTATTTGTCTAATGGTATCTTCATCTGCTCCTTCCACTGAGCTATCAAGAAATACCATCGCTAGTGTACCCGGTTTGTAGGAATGAGTGAATTCTACACATTCTCTTATCATGTCTGTTGAAATTCCATGGCGGGATCCTGGGGCCGGAAGGGTGATAACATCTGCACCGGCCTCAATTAGCTCCTTAATTATTTCTTTTGCCGGCCTTTTGGCGAGAGGATCCCCTAAAACTTTTTCAACAGTACCATCTTCCCATTTTCCAGCAAATATAAGCGCCTTATCCTTTACTATGCTTTTCGCTAATTTAGTAGCTGCTATTATACTTTCAAAGGTTGTTCCGGTTCCCGGATTACCGCCTAATATTATAAAAGCTGCTCCCTCTTTTATACATTTTTCTATATTCTCGGGCGAAGCTTTTCTATCATTTGTAATTTCACGCCTTTCTCCTGAAACAGTTGAATTGATATCCGGACATTCAAGATAGATTCCCAGTGGTCTATTTACTAGTTTTTTGACATCCTCTAATCTCATACCTAGCAATCCGGGCATTTCCTGTTTTTCATCCAAACTATATCCGTTTAATAAAATCATATCCGCCCCAAATGCTGCTTCCAGTTCTGTATTAGTTATATCATCTATAAGACCTGGACGCATAACGTAATTTTGTGCGAGTATCGTTCTTCCCTCAGCAGCAAAAATTGACTCCTTTAGATTTACTGCATTCATTTTTTCAAAATCGCTTTTGGTACAATCGATTATCCTTTTAACTTTAGCCATTTTGGATCCTCCTTAAATAATTGTTTCATTGTTATCTAGTCTCGCATTTTCCAGAGCACAATATGAGGCGCTATAGGACCCTCCTCTCATGCTTTTTTCTCTAATTATTGTTTAGCAAATATTATGCCAATTGTTTTTTACCTGCTATAAGCAAGCAAATACAATGCCCAACAAAAAAAGTAACACACTATGCTAAATAAAACTTAGTGTGTTACTCAGTTTTCCATAATGATTTCAATTATCCTTGCAATCTCACTATCCGGAATTGATATGTTGAAAATATTTTCTATTTGTTTTAGTAAGTCTTTTAAATATTGGACTTGAGAATCATATTTTTGGTATACATATGAGAAATTATCAAATGTTTTTAGCTTTTTACCTAAAATTAGATCTTCTACCATGCAACCTATGTGCAAAATAATTATTGCTACTATCTTAGGATCAAGTTTTTTATTGAAGTGATTTTCAAAAGCAAGCAAAATCTTTCTTAATTCTTTAACTAATAAATTTGGATTAACAAATTTTAAAACTTTACTAAGAGATAATTCGCCTTCCTTATATGGATTATATCCTTCAGTACTTTCTATTATCAACGACAATTTTCTTATGCCGTCCTGTAGAAATATCTCCTCTGCAGAAATATAAGGTATATCTCGAAAATTATTTTTTAATGTTCCTACTATTGCAAGTATTTTTTCTCCATATTTTAATTTTACCTCTTCCTCAGTAAGGTGAATAAACTCTTTATCTTCTATAATAATTTCAACTTTATCTAATAAATTCTCCCTCATATTTTTTAAAATAAACTCCTTTAGTCTTATGGCTGTTCCTTTGCCCGTAATACAGTATATTACGATTAAATTTTTCTCATTAACGTCATCTTTTTGAATTTCATAGCAAATGGCATCCTGATAATAATCTGATATAATTTCTTTTTTAAATTCTTCAACTGTACCATCGAAAATTAAGGATTTTTCTATGGCACGTATAAGCATTGGAGTGCTTACCTTTTCAATTATTTCAACTTTTACCCCCGATTTATCCCTAATAATGTCCTTGGCATTTGAAATTAATCCCATATCTACTAAAACAAGCACACCTTTTCCTTCATCGATTTTTTTCACTGTTTCAATAATTTCACTTATGGTAATTTCAACGCTTTTTTCTAAAGGAATATCTATTGCTTGGCCAATATTCTTCCCAAGTAGTTTATTGGCCAATTTTAACATCGAACTTGCGATGTTGTCTCCATGGCAGGCTACAAGTATACCTACCCTGCTATGATTGTTTTTATTATCTAAGGAAACCAGAAATAATGTTAAAAAACCCACTTCGCTTAAAGGTATACTCACCGACATATTCTTTTCAATTTTTTCTGCCGCCTCTAAAGCAATCATAAATTCTTTGGGATAGTTTTTTCTTATATAATTTATCTTATTGTTTTTTATTGGTTGTCCGCTTTTTAATCTATTGATAGTTGTTTTAAGATGCAGGGATAAAGTCAAGATATTTGAATTATTATAGCTCTTATTCAATTTCTCTTTCGCTAAGTCAAGAACAATCTTCGACTGTTCAATAATTTCATCTTCTACAAACATTTTAATTGCATCAAAATTAAAATTTATCTCCTCGGGATTCAATTTAAAATACTTATTTATCTCGTTGATCAACGATTTTTCGATCTCTTCTTTCGAACAATTCTGTAAGCTTAATTCATTTAATTTGTTTAGCAAATTCTCATATAAGTCATCATCTCCATTACCTGTATCTTGATAAACACACCCTCTCCCATTAAATATTACATAATTTTTTGGTATATCTCTCACATTTGTATTATTATGACCGATCACTTCTGCCGCATCTTCGTAAGATATAGTTATTGTATTGTCGTTATTTGTTAAGGCCCGAGCAAAAGCTCTAGCTGACATAAGTTTTATGTCGTTTTTTAACTGGCCCACATTACCCCTACAATCATAGTTGCATAATAAATCGATTATTCGACTATCCACTTTAAAAGCTTTATTAAGTATCCTACACTCATTATTAAAGAAAAATTCAATTAATCGTTTTCTTTCATCTACTGGTCTCTCTGAGTAATCTGGCACGTAGATTTTCATTGGTATTCTTCTGTAAAATGCCGGTAATAAAACACTTTCAGGTTTTTCAGTTGTCGCACAAATTATTAAAACATTTACTCTTGTAAATTCCTTGGTTTCTCCTACTCTTCTAAAAACACCTTTATCCATTACATAAAAAAGCATTTCCTGACCTTCTGGAGGAAGCCTGTGCACTTCATCTAGAAAAAGTATTCCATTATTTGCATTTTCTATTATTCCTTTTCTAGCCACATCTGCTCCAGTGTATGCACCTTTAATACATCCAAATAACTCAGTCATTAAAAGATTCGGGTTTTGAGCATAATCTGCACAATTGAAAGTTACATACGTTTTAAACTTTTCGGGCACTTTTTTCTGAGCTATTGAGTACATTAAATCTGCAAGCATGCTTTTACCTACACCAGTTTTACCATATAAAAGTGTATGCAAGCCAAAAGGCGGATATAAAATAGCCATATTTAACTGTTCAAAACAAGATTTTAAGCTGCCTTGTAACCCTATTATATTGAATAATTTATCTTCATCTTGATTTAAAATTTCATCAATGGAACTAATCTCAAAAGAATTAATCTCTTCAAGCTTGTATATATTTTTAATCATATCTACAGGGAAAAATAAAGTGGGACGCCCTACGAACTTTATGACCTTCTCTTTTTTTACTAAATTATTTAAGTCTTTACTAATATTTGCCCTATCCATTTCTAATATTTCTGATAGTTCTTGGGCTGATAAACCAAACTTCTTTGACCCATTCCAATTGTCATGTTTGTATTTTTTTGTACAAAGTTCCCTTAATTTATTAAAAATTATTTCTTCCCGTTTCATTGAAGTTTCACCTTCTAGTAGACTTTTACAGTAAGTTTTTAGATATCTCAAATGTTATAATTAGAGAAAAATACTGGGAGTATATCTATTATCATGTTAAACGAATCAAAAGCGAAGAGCAATAGTTTCATTTCAGTTGTAAGAGAACTCGCATAAGAAAACAAAAAATCTAAGTCCTAAGACATAGAACAACTCATTTAATAAAATAGCTTGTTATACTGAGTTAGTATAACAAGCTTATGACAATCAAGGTTATTTTGACAAAGTATTAAGCTCTTTTTTTACTTTTCTGTGTTAAACTCTTGTTCCTTTTCTATTTCGCTCTTTTCAAATGCTTTGAAGAAAGGATAATAAATTACAACACCAATAAGGAAATTTATTACAACTAACAAGACAGCTCTCCAATCTCCGCCTGTTCCAAGATAAGCGTAGATTGGTGGGGGTGTTGCCCAGGGAAGTTCAACAAATACCCTTGAGGCTAAATGTAAAGCGATTGCCCCGTATGTTACGAAAGCTGCCACAGTTGCAGATAGGATAAACGGAATGATAAAATACGGATTCATTACAACCGGGAGACCGAATACCAATGGTTCAATTATGGTAAAGATAGCTGCTGGCGTACATGCCACAGCCAAGGCTTTAATATGCTTAAGTTTTGATTTATACATCCAGAATAGTAAGCCCCATGCCGAAGATGTCCATAATACCATCCTTTCTAGAGCGGTAGTCCAAATATGGGGTAAATTAGTAACTGGGGCTCCACTAGATAATGCTTTAGCATTTTCAGCTACCCAAGCAGCTAGCAGAGGCTGAGTTATTGGAGCAAGCATATTATCTCCATGTAAGCCAGTGCTCCATAACAACATTCCTATAAATACTCTTGCAGTAAAGGCTACTATGCTATCAGCAGCTGAAAATATAGGCTTCATTAATGTTGATAAAAATGCAACCAGGTCAAATCCGATTATTGTCCTTATTCCCCAAGTAACTCCAGCAACTATTACGAAGGGTATCAGTGCAGAGAAAGCGTTTCCTACTCCTTGCGGAACCCCTGGAGGCATTTTTATTATTAAATTCTTTTCTATACACATGCGGTAAACCCAAACTGAAAATATAGAAACTACAATTGCTGCAAAAAGCCCAACAGCACTAAATGGTCCTATTGATATTGTACCATCTTTTACAATATTTGTTGTAATTAATAGAAAAGACATTACCCCTAATAAAGCAGCACTTAAAAAGTCAAGCTTATAATGTTTTGCATAGGACATAGCTATGCCTATAGAAACATATAGCGATAAAATATTCATAGTTAAATTAAACAAAACCAGAAATTTATCCGAATAAGGAGACATTGATGGTATTAAAGGTTCACCTTTACCGATCCAAGGTTGGCCTAATGCAGCTAATAGTAAAAATATACTTCCTAAAATTATAACAGGGGTTGCGCCGACCAAACCATCTCTAACAGCATTCAAAATAACATTATCTGCTACTTTGGACATGGGACCTGCCAGTTTATCCATGACAAAGGAGACTATCTTATCATTTAAACTATTATTTTTTTCCACGGAGTATACCTCCTATAATTTTTTACTAACAAAATTTTTTAATTTGTGTATTTGCAAAATACAATCGATTAATTCTTTTATCAGATTAATTTCTGATATAGCAGTCATCAGATGATCTTGGGCATGTACAAGTATAATTGGCAAATCAATAGTATTTCCATTTGCTTCTTCTGCCAGTAATTCTGTTTGTACATTATGAGCTTTATTTAATTCATCTTTTGCATTATTCATATACTTTTCGATGTTTTCGAAATTATTCTGCTTTGCTTCATTCAAAGCTTTATATGCTTCGGATTTAGCATTCCCAGCATACAGTATTATTTTAAAAGCAATCTTTTCTATGTCTATGGCCATTTAATTACCTCCATTATTGTTTTTAATATAAAGTGATTTAGCAGACTCAAGAACTTTTTTCCCATCTATTCTTCCATAAGCAATAGGGTCGATTATATCTACCGGTTTATTGTAATTTACGGCAATTTTCTTGATTTCGTTTAATTTGTAACGTAATTGTGGACCAACTAAAACAACATCATAATCTGTTATAGCATCCTCTAGTTCCGAATATGCCACAGCATTTATTTTTGTGTCCGGATCAGCAAATTTTCTCATACTAGATACTAATAAGCTTGTTGACATACCAGCAGCACATACAAGCAATATGTTCAATCTTACCCCTCCCTTCTTAAATTTATTTTTCATGCTTATAATTTTTAGCAATTACCGTGCCAAATTAATAAAGCAGCCACGAACTAAAAAACTACAAGGTTTCTATATTAAAAAAGAACACACAATAAATTTTAAATAACAAGAGTGTTACTCTGTTATGAAGGAACATATTCATAAATTTAGTTGGACTGACTTTTTTACTCCTCTGTAATGTGCCATTGTTTTTATTTCAATAGCTTTTCATTTCTGGGTAGGTTATTGCTCTAAAATAACTACGGGCATCGGACCAATTGTAGCTGAAAAGTAATCGCCGCTGGTGTAAATTTTCCAGAAGCTACAAAAAGGTGTTGCTCCACCTCTTAGCAAAATATACCTATCATACTAACATAATGAAATACCTTCGGGCAGACGGCATCCTGGAGAGGAAGCCGCAATCCCAAGAGAGGATCAAAGCTCGAACCATTCAAAGATATCATTCAACGGCTGATGAATTTTTGTATATTTAATTGCGAACTTATCTACGAAAAGATAAAAGAAGAAGGCTATACCGTCGGCCGCACAATCTTAAGGGGTTATGTAAAGGAATTTAGATCTCCGAAACAGTTACCCGCTGTATGGGGCTACGAAACCGAACCCGGCCAGCAGGCTAAAGGCCCTGCGACGTCCATGCACTTATCCGATGCATGATCCACGGTTTTAAATATTTCGGCGGAGTAACCGACATAGTCCTCACCCCAAAAAAAACCGGATACTGGGCATCGACGAAAACAGAATACCCATATGGAACTCCACTTCCGAAGACCTTGCCGCAACCCTGGGCTTTACTATGGTATCTTAGTTTACTTTACACGCCTTTCCTGGCTTATTGAAGACCTCAAAAAGCCCATAAAGGAGCCAGCGAGAAAAAGACATGAGAATCAATACGGGGCCAAAGCTCGTTGTAGTCGATGAAGTAGGCTATCTCCACATTGACGGCCCAGGCTCAAATTGCTTCTTTCAGCTATAGGTGCCCCATATGAAAGGGGGAACATTATCCTCACCGGCAACAAAGGCTTTTGGGAATGGGGAGAGCTGATGAGAGATAAGATCTTATGCTTACCGCGGATGACATTATCATAAAATAACCACAAGGCCGAAAGGATGGGTATTGAAAATTCAGCGGGCCTGTGCTATAATGTAAAAAATAAATTGAATAGAAATTGCAAAAGACCTTCAGGGCAGGGTGAAATTCCCGACCGGCGGTATGCCCGAGAGGGCGAGCCCGCGAGCTCCTTTTCAGGAGCCGATTTGGTGAAAAGCCAAAGCCGACAGTAAAGTCTGGAAGGAAGAAGGTTTTAAGTTTATGCCTGTAAATGCCCTGGGTTTTCCGGGGCATTTTGATTTATAATTTTTAACAAATAACAGGAGGTCTTGACTATGTCGGCAGTAAATCAAAAGGCTATCAAAAAAAGTATGCATCAAACCAGAGTCTTAACAAAAACCGCGGTCCTTGGAGTCCTGGCGTTTTTAATCATGCTTATAGAGGTCCCTCTGCCGCTGTTCGCCGCCTTCCTCAAGCTGGACTTCAGTGACGTACCGGCGCTTCTGGCGGGTTTTGCCATGGGGCCGGGTGCCGGCATAATGGTGGAAGCCATCAAGAATATCCTGCATGCAATTTTCAGGAACCAGACGGCATTCATAGGTGAGACGGCAAATTTCGTCACAGGCGTTCTCCTGGTACTTCCCGCGGCGTGGATTTATTCCCTTAAAAAATGCAAGAAGAACGCCATTATAGGAATGGCTGTGGGCACGATTGTGATGGCCCTGGGCATGGCTGCAGCCAACTACTATGTCCTCGTGCCGCTGTATCAAAAAGTTTTAAACATACCCACCGACGCGGTGGTGGCCATGGGAACAAAGGTCAACCCCCGCATAGTTGACCTTAAGACACTGGTGGTATACAGTATATTCCCATTCAACGTTCTGAAAGGCATTGTGCTCACCATAATTACGGCCCTGATTTATAAAAAACTGTCCCCCATACTGCACAGGTAGAGAGTAAAAAGGCTCCATTGCGGAGCTTTTTTTATTATTTAATCCCGCTTTTAGCTGTCTTTTGATAGAGCTTGTTTTTTGCCTTTGCATATAATAAAATATCTTTAAAGATCGGATTTTCCGCCAAAGGATATAAGTGAACCGGTAGATAATTATTCGGCATTAATGCTGTTTGAAAGGGCGTAAAGTTCGCCGGCCGTTCACACCGGTTATTTAAAATGAAAAGGTGTAATTATGGAAAAGGTGTTTGAAACCCGCAGCGAAATAGAGACTGAAAAACTCGGCGAATGCCTCGGCCGTCTCCTGGAAAGGGGCGATTTTATTGCCCTGAGCGGTGATCTTGGCGCCGGCAAGACGGCGTTTGCAAGAGGCATCGCCAGGGGGATGGGTATAAATGAGGATGTTACCAGCCCCACGTTTACCATCATAAACGAATACGACGGGGTTTTGCCCCTGGCTCACATGGACGTCTACCGGCTAAAATCCGTCGAAGAACTGGCAAACGTGGGATTTGACGATTACCTGGAAGGTTTTGTGGTGGTGATGGAGTGGGCCGAGAAGGTAAAGGAGATGCTTCCCCGGGATTTCCTGTGGGTTGAAATTGAGGCTGTCGATGAAAAACGCCGCAAAATAAACTTTAAGTCAAACAGCAAGCATTACGATAAAATCCTCCGGGAGCTGAATCTATAATGTATATTCTGGGTATTGACACCTCTTCTATGGTGGCCACAGTGGCACTTTTAAGCGAAGAAAAACTCATTGCCGAGTACATTGTAAACAATAAAAAGAACCACTCGGAAAAGCTGATGTTAGTTCTGGACCGCGTTCTGGAAGACGGGGGGATAGCCCTGGAGGAAGTTGACGCCATTGCGGTGGCCAGAGGCCCCGGTTCTTTTACGGGGATCAGGATAGGCATGGCCTGCGCCCAGGGTATATGCCACGCCCTCGATAAAGCACTGATAGGCATCAATACTCTGGACGGTCTCGCATATAATTTAATGGGTGAGAGCGGCCTGCTCTGCCCGGTGGTGGACGCCCAGAGGGGGGAAGTATACACCTCGCTTTATCGTTGGGAGAGCGGAAATTTGAAAAGGTTCAGGGATTATGAAGTGGTAAAGGCCGTAGATCTGGTCGAAGAACTAATGAAAATGCCGGAAAGGGTGGTGGTTCTGGGCGACGGGGCGCCGCTGGTAAAAGGATTTCTTGATGAAATTGCCGCAGACGGCCGAAAAAGCGGAAGCGGAAATAATAATGTTTGCATAGCGCATCCGGCTTTTTCAATGCCCAGGGCTTCGTCGATAGCGGCAGCCGGGTTAAAGGAATACATTAATGGAAATTTTGACAGTTGCTTTTCCATAAAACCCTTTTATATAAGGAAATCTAACGCAGAAGAAAAATGGGAGGAGCGCCATGGAGGAGAGAGCTCAGGAGAACGTGGTAATTGAACTCATGAAAATGCATCACCTGGACGATGTGATGAAAATAGAGCAGGAAAGCTTTACCACACCCTGGTCTCGCTATACTTTTACCTGTGAGCTGAGGGATAACCAGTTTTCACACTATATAGTGGCCAAATGCGGTGATAAAGTTGTCGGCTACGGCGGCATGTGGATAGTTCTCAACGAGGCCCATGTCACCAATGTGGCGGTGCTCCCCGAGTACCGGGGGGAAGGCATCGGAGAGCTCATAATGAGGACCCTTATGGCCATTGCCAAGAAATACGGCGCGGAAAAGATGACACTTGAGGTCAGAAAGAGCAACTATGTAGCGCAGAATCTTTACTCAAAGTTGGGTTTCGAGCCCCGGGGCATAAGGCGGGGGTATTACGCGGACAACAAAGAAGATGCCATCATAATGTGGAAAGACTCACTTTAGCGGCCTTGCCGGGATTCCTCCCACCATGGCGTTTTCCGGCACGTCCCTGTTTACCAGCGAACAGGCGGAAACAATGGCGCCGTCACCTATTATTACTCCGGGCAGTACTGTTACGTTGGCTCCTATGGTGACGTTTTTTCCTATTATTACCCTGCCTTTTCTCCATTCTTTTACCATGTACTCATGGCCCAGGATGGTGGAATTATAACCGATGATTGAGTTGTCGCCGATTTCTATCATTTCCGGAAAAAAGATATCGAACATGGCCATGAGCCCCACCGATACCTTTTTGCCCACTTTCATTCCTATTGCCCTGTATAAAACATTTTTCAGTGGAAGCCAGGGCAGAAACCTGCAGGTGTAAATCACAATAAAATTTATTACGACCTTCAGGGGATTTACCGTCCTGTACCAATGCCAGAGGGAATTGGCCTCTCCCACCGCCGCATGTCTCTCAACTCTCCTCATGCTCAACCTCCAAAAAACGACCTTTTTTTGGGAAAATAAGTATTTATCCACATATCCACAGAGTTATCCACAGCAAAAAAACTAAAAAACCGGTTTGTCCATGACTTATCCACAATATCCCCAGGCAAATAATGCACATTTCCACAGCTTGTCAAAAAATCCTTAGGGTGGCGTGGGCGTTTAACGTCATATCCGATCGAAAACCTTCGAAATATCTGAAAGTGCCGGCACATGCGATCATGGCGGCATTGTCGGTGCACAGCTCCGCCGGGGGGAAGTGGATGTTAAACTCGTTTCCGGCCCTTGCCTTAAATTCTTCCCGGAGCCTGCTGTTGGCCGCAACCCCTCCGGCCAGGGCTATGGATCTGACATTTTTCCTGCGGGCCGCCCGCATGGTGTTTTCCACCAGGGCGTCCACTACGGCCTTCTGGAAGCTTGCGGCAATATCCTCGACGACCACAGGCAGGCCCTTTTGCCTCATGCGGTTGAGATGGTTTAAAACGGCGGATTTGAGGCCGCTGAAACTGAATGAAAGGTCATCTTCCCTTACATGGGCCACCGGAAAAGAAACAGCGTTTTCGTTGCCGCGCTTTGCCGCCATGTCAATCAACGGCCCTCCCGGATAGCCCAGCCCCAGCGCCCTGGCGATTTTGTCAAAGGCCTCCCCGGCCGCGTCGTCGACAGTCTTGCCCATCACTTCATATTGCCCGTAGCCTTTTACGTAGACCAGGTGGGTATGGCCGCCGGAAACCACCAGAGACAGGAACGGAGGCTCGAAATCACTTTCCAAAAAATTGGCGAATACGTGGCCCTCGATATGGTTGACCCCGATGAGGGGTTTTTTTGTCGCATAGGCAATGCCTTTGGCATAGGACACCCCCACCAGCAGAGCTCCAACCAGGCCCGGCCCCGATGTCGCAGCTATAAGGTTGAGATCGCGAAAACTTACCCCGGCGTCGTCCAGGGCTTTCTGGGTCACGTGACATATGGCCTCCAGGTGTTTTCGGGACGCTATTTCCGGTACCACGCCGCCGAACTTCTCATGCCACTTAATCTGCGAGAATATGCAGTTGGATAAAATCTTTCTGCCGCCCTTTACAACCGCCGCCGAGGTCTCATCGCAGGAAGTTTCGATACCAAGAGTCAGGAAATCCCTGTCAATCACCTGAAATTCTCTCCTTAATTCAATTTATTTGTAAGGGTCAATGTGCATTTGTCTCACTCAATTATTTGTTGCAAGGTCTGATTCACCCAGGCATTCATATAACCTTTCCAGCTCTGAAAGAACCGCCCTGTACCTGGCGTTGGTCTCCCTTGCCTTATCGGGGTTGCTGTACACTTCCGGTTTGCACAACAAAAGCTCCAGGCTTTCCAGTTCATCTTCTTTCGCCAGTATGGCCTGCTCCAGTTGTTTTAGCCTCAGTTCCTCCTGCCGTCTTTGTTCCCGCTCTTTTCTTTCCAGATACTTAGCTTTTCGCTGCCGGGTCTTGCTCTGGCTTATTTCCGGGATATCATCCTGCCTGTTTTCTTTCTTTTTTTCAATGTAATATTCATAACCACCGTCAAAGTCCCTTATACCTTCCGCGGAAAACTCCCATATTCGTGTGGCGATTTTTGCCAAAAAATAACGGTCGTGAGAAACCGCTATGATGGTACCGTCGAAGTCCATCAGGGCGTCTTCCAGTTTCTCTTTTGAGATGATGTCCAGATGGTTGGTGGGCTCGTCCAGGAGCAGTAAATTCGCCCCCTGCAAGATGGCTTTTGCTAGTGCCACGCGGCTTTTTTCGCCGCCACTCAATGTTCCTATGGTCTTTTCCACTTCGTCACCGGAAAATAACAGACTGCCCAGAAAGGTGCGAACCTGGGTGAGGGAAAGATCCGGGGCGGCGCCCCACACTTCCTCGAGTACGGTGGAGCCGGGCGAAAGGTCTTCCTGCTCCTGGGCAAAATATGCCGCCTGCACCTGATGGCCGTAATAAATGCTTCCCTCCCCGGGTTCCAGCTTACCAGCCAGAATTTTTAAAAGGGTCGATTTTCCTATGCCGTTGGGCCCCACAATTCCTATCCTCTCGCCGCGAAATACTTTTACATTTACCGATGACAGTATTTTTTTATCGCCGTAAGAGAAACTGAGGTTGTCGACCAGGAGCACCTCTTTTCCGCTGGACTGCCGGGTGCTGAATTTTACGTTAAACTTCTGGTCTTTTTTGGTGGAGACTGATTTGGGTAAAAGTTCCTCAAGCCTTTTGCGCCGGCTTTCGGCCTGGATGTAATTCCTGTGGGAGATAAAGTTCTGTATGCTCTTCTTGAGACGCTCGATTTCCTTTTGTCTGAGTGCAGCGTGCTTTTCTTCAATGTTTACCCTGGCGTGCTTTTTCGCCATGAACTCGGAATAATTGCCATTATAAACGGTGAGCCGGCAGTCTTCCAGTTCAAAGATCTTGGAAACCACCCGGTCTAAAAAGTATCTGTCGTGGGAGACTACCAGCAAAGCTCCGGTATAATCCTTAAGGTAACTTTCCAGCCACTGGAGTGAATCGATATCCAGGTAATTTGTAGGCTCGTCCAGGAGCAGGAGATCCGGAGATTGCAGCAATATCCGGGCGAGGGCCAGGCGCGTCTTCTGGCCGCCGCTTAAAGCCGAGATGGGTGTCGATTCTTCTTCAAAGCCCAATCCCTTCATGACTCCCCGTATGCGGCTCTGTATTTCATATCCTCCCAGGTTTTTAAAGGCCTCGGAGAGGGCCGAATACCTTTCCATCAACGGCTTTAAGCGAGTGTCATCGCCGTAGACCTCAGGCCGGGACATGGCGACTTCCAGTTCCCTGATCTCCCTCTCCATCTGCCGGTATTCTTCAAAAACCGACTCCAGGGCTTCCCCCACAGTTTCATACCCCTCGAATTTAATCTCCTGCGAAAGATAGCCTATTTTCGCCCCTTTGGCAACGGCGATGCTCCCGTTGTCGCAGGAGATTTTCCCCGCCAGTATTTTTAGCAGGGTCGATTTTCCGGCGCCGTTTAAGCCAACCAGCCCTATTTTATCCTTTTCTTCAATTACGAAACTTATGCCTTCCAGTATTTTATCGGCGCCATAACTCTTGTCCAGATTGGAGATGGAGATAATGGCCATTTAAAATCACCTTTATAAATCAAATCCATGTAATATGTTAGCACAGTCAATATCAAGTTACAATGATAAAAATTTTTAAAATATTTGTTGAAAAACTCATGAAAAAAATTATATTCCTTTAAGAGGAATTTGAAAAAAAATATAGAAATATATAAATAAAGGTGGGTTACCCAGTAACCCTAATTAGGGAGGAAATCATGTACTTCCAGAAGATAAAAAATATCAGGCTTTATGAAACCATAATCGAACAGATAAAAGAAATGGTAGACCGTGGAGAAATGCAGCCCGGGGATAAGTTTCCCTCGGAAAGGGAGCTCATGGAAAAGCTGGGCGTGAGCCGGGCGGTGCTGAGGGAAGCTTTTAGGGTGCTGGAATCCAGAGGCCTGGTGGAAAGCCGCCCGGGCGGAGGCAGGTTTTTGAGAAAGATCAGCGGTTTTCAAATGGTAACCACTTCCTCCCTGGACCTTGAGAGGGATGCGTTGCTGGATGTGGTGGAAGCCCGGGAAATAGTGGAAGTAAAAATAGTAAGGCTTTCGGTGCAGCGGGCGTCCGATAAGGAAATCGAAGACCTGCTTGCTATGGACAGGGAATTTCACGGGGCACGCAAGAATCTGGAGGAATATCGCCAGAAAGATAGGGATCTGGCGTTTCATCTCGCCCTGGCAGAAATGGCCCATAATTTCATGTTGAAAGAAATGATAAACTTCATGCTGACACTCACACGAGACTTGCGGGAGAAATCCATCCTGGATTATGGCGACTGGCTCCGGCTTTGCGAACAGCATAGCGATATCGTAAAAGCGGTGGCCGACAGGAATGAGGGAGAAGCCGTATTAAAAATGAAACTTCATCTAAACCAGCTGCGCCAGGATATATTAAAGCAGGATAAATTAAAGGTTGGAGAGAACCCAAAACGCGGCATGAATTTATCCCGTTAAGGCCGGGGTTACTAAGACGCTCATAGTAACCCCGCTTTTTTTGGAAAAATGCGAAAATCGTTAATGACAATTATATATCATTATCCTCAAACTTCATGTCTGACATATCGTATGTAAATTCTACCAGTCCGGGAGCCATGTATATGGGAGCGTTACAGCGCAGGGCGAGTGCGATGGCGTCGCTGGGCCTTGAGTCGAGCACGATAATTTCCCCGTTTAAGGTTATATAGATTTCGGCATAGTAAGTGTTATCCCTTATATCGGTGATGATTATTTTATCCAGCTTTCCTCCCAGGTGTTCAATGACGGATTTCAAAAGGTCATGGGTCATAGGGCGGGGAGGTTTTACTCCCTGCAGGGGCAGGACAATGTTATTCGCCTCCAGTGCACCTATCATTATAGGCAACACTTTTTTTTCGTCTTTATCAACCAGCAAGACCAAAAAATCTCCCGTCGGGCTGACTGTGACTGCTTTAACTTTCATTTCAAACATTTTACCACCTCTAAGGATAAAAGTGATATATAGCATTAACATATTAAGATTCAATCTTTATCAAGATTAATTATATCACTTACTTCTGCCTGCTAAAGCAGGTAATATTTAAGTTAAAAAATTGATAAAAATGACAAAATAGTTAACTAATAAATAAATATCTATCAAGGAAAAATATTAAATATTTAAAAGAATAAGAAGGAATTTTTTATTATTTGGAGAAATAATAATAATAAAAATAAGCTGGGTTACCAAGTATACCTATGAAGAAGGGAGGGAGTATTGGTGACGACTCGAAAAGCAATTATTGGAGGGTGAAGAAAAAATCAAAAATAAATAGAAATTATTAAATAGTAATAACAAATTGAATGGGGGTTATATTATGGATCTTGACTTATATGACCGTCAGTGGCTTTCCCAGAAGATAGAAATCGGTAAGGAAGTATTGTATTTGACCCAGGAAGAGTGCAAAAGCGTAGGTCTCACGATTGATGACATCATCGATATAACAAGGGAGGCGCTGGTAGCCCACGGTAAAAAAGAGTATGAGATGCCGGCAAAGATAGGCATTCATCCGCTGCCCGAGGTTTTTTTCCATGCCATGCCGGCTTATGTGCCGTCAAAGCATGCGGCCGGGATGAAGTGGGTTGAGTGCTTTCCGAAAAACTACGAGAGATTCAATTTGCCCCAGACATCAGGCTTGCTCATATTAAATGATGAGTATTCCGGCTGGCCCCTTGCAATAATGGACGCCATATGGATTACCGCCATGAGGACTCCAGCCGTTACTGCCCTGGCTGCCCAGGCCCTTCACCCGGACGCCGAAACTTTCGGGATGTTCGGATGCGGCGTGCAGGGGACGGGTCACGTGGAATTTATAACACATACCCTTAAAAATCTGAAGAAAATTTACATTTACGATATTCGTGAAGAAGCAATGAATAACCTCATTGCTGCTGTTCAACCCAAGATAGATGTGGAAATAGTAAAAGGCAAAAGCCCTGAAGAGGTTGCAAAAAGCTGTGAAGTGCTGAGCTCCGCTACATTAATCTTGAAGACGCCTTTAAAAATAGTAAAGGACGAATGGATATCCAGAGGCCAAACCATACTGCCTTGTGATTTGAATACCTACTGGGACCCCTTAATCGCGAACAGGGCGGATAAATATATTGTGGACAGCATAGATGAACATGAGTTGTTCGAAAAAATGGGGTATTTCCCCGACGGCTTGCCGGAGATTTACTGTGAAACAGGAGAGGTGATAGCCGGTTTAAAGAAGGGAAGGGAAAGCAAAGAGGAGCTTATAGTTAACAGCAACATTGGTATGGCTGTGGAAGATGTGGTCCTAGGCAGGGAAATCCTGAACCGGGCATTGAATATGGGCATAGGGAGGAAACTTCCTTTATAAGAGACGGGAGGTATGGAGAGGCAGGCAGGTCTGCCTGCGGCCAAGATGCCTGAAGCGTTCCTTTCGGTTATAATACAGGCAGCAATAGAATACGTCTTGGAGAGTTTTAATCCAAAAACCTTTTTGAATCTTGCTATGATAGAAGAGTTTGTCTCATAAGCATTGATAGAGTAAGGCTGGTTGTAAAAGGGGGATTTCGTTGAACAGATACTTACTACTCAGCAATAACCCGCTGGTCGCGGAAAATTATAAAAATGTTTTTTTTTATAAACGCCCGGCATTTGAAATACTAGTCATGGCACGAAATATGGTGCACCAGGGATATCCACTGCTTTCTCATCCCCTTCCCGCGAATTTTAAAATGATATCATCGCCGTATAAAACCATAGTCTTCAGCAACGAAAAGAAAAGCATCGATATTTTTCATTTAGAAGTAATGGAGAACAGTATATTAAAATTGATGCGTAATGTTGGTGAAAAGGGCATGTGCCATGATAATGATAGGGAGTACCAAAAACTGGATCTATGGTATACAACTACAGTCTTAAGGGAACTTGAAAAAATTTGTTAGATTTAAGAACCCTGTTGAGCCGTAAGGTTAAGAAAGGCCAGGGAGGTTATTTTTATGAGGCTTGAGCTGGGCGAGATCTTTATAAAAGATGTCATTTTTGGTAAAAAAACGACTATTTTTGATGGGGTACTGGTAATAAACAAAGACGAACTCATTCAACGGCTCAGAGACGATAAAAGAATAAAAAATGCGGAGATTGATATAGCGCGCCCCGGAGAAAAGGTCCGCATAATACCCGTTAAGGATGTTATTGAACCCAGGGTAAAAGTAGAGGGGGGAGGAGAAGGGTTTCCCGGTGTTACTCATAAAATTGCCAGAGTGGGCCAGGGAAAAACCAATGCATTGAGGGGGGTTGCGGTGGTAACTACTGGCCCCATAGTAGGTATTCAAGAGGGGCTCATAGACATGTGGGGGGAAGGTGCAAAATATACGCCGTTTTCAAAGACCCGCAACGTAGTGGTTCATGTTGAACCCATCGATGGCTTAGAGGAGCACGAACATGAAGAAACCGTCAGAAGTGCCGGTTTGAAAGCCGCCTCATATTTGGGGGAGGCCGGGAAGGACATAAAGCCCGATAAGGTAACCGTTTTTGAGCTGGGTTCCATCGCCGACAATGTAAAGAAATATCCCGAACTTCCAAGAGTAGTGTACATTGAGATGGTGATTTCCCAGGGCCTCTTGCACGATACGTACATATACGGCGTGGATGCAAAGCAGATTTTACCCACTTTAATTCATCCAAATGAAATTTTGGACGGGGCGGTGGTCAGTGGAAACTGTGTGGCGGCATGCGATAAAATCACCACATATCAGCATCAGAATAATCCTGTGATCCTGGATTTATATGAAAAACACGGCAGAGAATTGAATTTTCTTGGAGTGATACTTACCAACGAAAAAGTGACGCTGGAAGGCAAAATGAGGTCCTGCAGTTATGCCGCAAACCTTGCCAGAATGCTGGGGGCTGAAGGTGCCATAATCACGGAAGAAGGGTATGGTAATCCGGATACCGACCTTCTTCAAATCTGCAGGGAATTGGAAAAATCGGGAATTAAAACCGTATTGATCACCGACGAATGCGCCGGCAGAGACGGGTTGTCTCAAGCTCTTGCGGATGCTGTGCCGGAGGCGAAAGCCATTATTTCCACCGGCAATGTCAGCCATCTGGTGAAACTGCCGCCGGCCGAAAAGGTAATAGGCAGCGAAAAGGCTATATCAAACCTGTCCGGCGGATTTGATGAAAGCCTTTGTGAAGACGGTTCCATTTTATGTGAGCTAAACGCCATAATTGGCTCCACGTCGGAAATAGGTTTCTTCAATCTGACCACACGGCTTTATTAAATGTGAGATAAAAGGGAGGGTGATTTCTTGAATAATAAGTTTCGGGTGGTTTACTACTTGAATCAGTTTTTCGGGCAAATAGGCGGAGAGGATAAGGCCGGCATCGCACCAGTTTTCAAGGAGCGGGCGGTGGGGCCTGCTCTTGCTTTTCAACAGCTTATAAAAGACGAAGGTACAGTTGTGGGGACCATAATATGCGGTGATAACTACTTTAACGAAAATACCAGGCAAGCCCTGGAAATGGTTACAGGCAAAATCAAAGAATTCGGCCCCGATGCGGTTGTGGTCGGCCCGGCCTTTAATGCCGGAAGATACGGTTTGGCTTGTGCCGAAATAGGCAAAGCCGTCTCGGAGACTATGAATATACCTGTGGTATCCGGCATGTACCCTGAAAACCCCGGCGTGGAACAGGGCAGGAAATACATGTATATAGTTCGAACATCGGATTCTGCGGCAGGGATGAGAGAAGCATTGTCTAAAATGGCCCAACTGGTGAAGAAATTGGCGGCGGGCATCCCTCTTGATTCCCCGGAAAAGGAGGGTTACATCCCGCAAGGAAGGAGGGTGACCGTTTTTGCTGAAAAACGTGGTTCAATAAGGGCGGTAGAGATGCTTCTCAGGAGATTAAAAGGAGAAGAATACCGGACCGAACTTCCTATGCCTGAATTTAACCGCGTCGAACCCGCACCACCCATACAAGACCTTTCCAAGGCAACCATAGCTCTTGTCTGCAGCGGGGGAATTGTTCCTAAAGACAATCCCGACAGGATAGAGTCGGCCAGCGCCACAAAGTATGGGAAATACTGCCTGGAAGGTGTGTTTGACCTGAAAAAGGGGGATTATGAGACCATCCACGGGGGCTACGATCCGGTCTACGCCAATGAGGACCCCGACAGGGTCATGCCTCTGGATGTGTTGAGAGAATTGGAAGCCCGGGGAAAAATAGGACGCATATATGATTATTTTTACAGTACCGTGGGAACCGGAACCTCTGTGGCCAATGCTGAAAGATTTGGAAGGGAAATAGGAGGACAATTGAAAGCGGCCTGTGTCGACGGCGTGATCCTCACGTCCACCTGAGGCACCTGTACCCGTTGCGGCGCAACGGTAGCCAAGGAAATAGAAAGTTTCGGCATCCCGGTGGTCCACGTATGCACGATTATTACTATTTCTCAATCGGTTGGAGCCAACAGGATAGTCCCCGGGGTTGCCATACCGCACCCTCTGGGAGATCCAAACTTAAGCCCGGAAAAAGAGAAGGCATTAAGACTCATGATAGTAGAAAAGGCTCTGGAGGCCCTTCGCACCCCAATACAGAATCAGACCATTTTTGAGTGGAAATCATGATTTAAAAAGAGGGATGCAGGGTAAGTTCCCATGCTGTATTTTTTGCAGCAGACAAAATTTCAATTTTGGCCTGCTTAAAAAATATTCACAAGAGGAAAAATATAGCAAGATGTGTATGATTATTCTCGCAGGGGAGAGTGATGGTTTGAGAAAATCAATTATTATTTTAAGAATTTTTACTGCTGCGTGTGTCATACTGCCGGCCGCTGTCCTGATCTTTTCTACCGGCGGGGAGATGCCCGCATATTTTTCCGGCATGATTGGCCTGGAGCTTGCTATATCTCTGATAGTGTTGAATTTCATGGCTATGTCGGCTTTACGGTTTGAATCTTTTGTAAAAATGTGTGTAGAGTCTTCCGGTGATAACGGCAGGAATGCGGGAAACAAACGGTTTTATATGTTCGATGAATCCGTAAAAGATATGCGTTCTTTTATTAAGAAGGTTAATGGTATTAAGAGGGAGTTGAAGATAGTATCGGAACAGGCGGTATATCTGGCGGAGCAGCTTTCTTGCAGTGTAAAGGATCTGGACGGTTCATATGCCCAAATTGTCAATTCCATACAAGGTGTAGCCGCCGGAAGCGAAAAGCAATCCTCCCTATCTTACGAGTCTAAAACTCAACTAGTGAACCTGCTGGAGTTATCGAGAGATACGTCGGCTAGGGCCGTAAAGGCCGGTAAAGGGTTCAATGAACTCATCCAGGTCATGGACGAGTTTTCCGGTATGGTAAAACTCCTGGTGGAAAGTATAAACGGCGGTAGCCGGTTAAGCAGCGAATTAGCCCGGGACATGGCAGAACTCCATGAAAATAGCCGGAAGATCAGAGATATTACCATTGCGGTGGAGAAGGTGGCCGACCAGACCAACCTGCTGGCCCTGAACGCTGCCATAGAAGCGGCTAGGGCGGGGGATTACGGCCGCGGGTTTGCTGTGGTGGCCCAGGAAATAAGAAAACTGTCCGAGGAGTCCAAGGCGCTGGCAAAAAATATAGGAACGCTTCTTGGAGAAATGGTGGAGCAGGTAAACCGGAATATGGGAAAGACCGAGGAAAATCTTGAAAGATCAAAAAGGTATGTTCTGCAAGCTCAAAATTCAATGCATGCCGTGGATGAGGTATTAAAAAGCGCTTATGGATTACAAAAAGAGGTTGATGGAATCCAAAATAATGCAAAAAAACAAGCCGAAGAAGTGGCCACAATAGCGGAGGCTTTTGATGGTATAGTGAAGATTACCGGGGATACGGCGGCAGCCTCTCAGCAAGTTGCGGCGGCGGGCGAGGAGCAGAAGGCCGCCATGGAAGAACTGGTAAAGATGTCGAATTACCTTAAGGACACTCAAGAGAGATTAAATGCCATCATAAAAAGTTTTGGGAATAACATGACTCTGCCTGAAGAAAAGAAAAAATCCCTGGACGTTCTTATCGACATATTGCGCCGGGAAGCCCGGTCTGCGGAAATGCTGTCTATGGATAAAAACCGGCACAAATTGGTTTTTGATAGACTCCAGAGGGAACATCCGGAATTTCAAATATTATACTCTGCCGCAAACGGAAAACTTTTTCATATTACCCGGCCTGTAGATATAGAAGATATAGCTTTCAGGCCCTGGTATAACGAGGCCGTCAAGGGCAGCCCGTACATTTCCGAGCCCTACGTACCGGTTGGAACTGATGATATGTGTGTGACCATTTCGGTCCCCATAATTGATGAAAGCAGGGGAATCCAGGGCGTGCTTGCTTCCGATATCCTTGTAAAAGACCTTTGACGGCTGGAGGCAAATATTAGGATATGACTAAATTGTTGGCAAAAAAAGAAATATATAACAAAGAAAAATATTAATTAATTAACAGAAAAAGAAGGAATTTTTGATTTATTGTAGAATATTAATAATAAAAATAAAATGGGTTACCAAGTATACCTATCCGGATGATGAAAGGAGGGAGTATTGGTTGCGACTTAAAGAGCAATTAAATATAGAAAGGAGGGATGGGCCGGCGTTAATGGACTCGAAACACTTGTCCGGCAATAATCCTTTTAATCATTAAAGTAAAGTGGCAATTAGCTGTTCACCACGGAAATCGATATTTAAAAAGGGGGATATTATGGAAAATCGCGAGTCTTTTGCCACGAGGTTTGGGTTTATAGCAGCCGCCATGGGGCAAGCCATTGGTACCGGCAATGTATGGCGTTTCCCCAGAGTCGCCACCGCCAATGGTGGAGGGCCGTTCATGGTGGCGTATATAGTGGCCTTGCTGGTATGGAGCATTCCTTTGTTGATGGCCGAAGTGGTAATAGGCCGCAGGACTAGAAAAGGTACGGTGGGCGCCTTCAGGGATTTGATAGGCGAGCGCTACACCTGGATGGGCGGATGGATCGTGGTGGTCTGCTTTGCCCTTGGCGCTTACTATTCGGTTACGATGGGATGGACTTTGAGGTATTTTTTCTACGGTCTTTTTGGGGTGTTAAAGCCCGGTCTGGATACCCAGGCTCTCTGGGATGGATTTATAGCATCGCCACTACAGGGTGTTTTATTCCACGCGATTTCCGTAGGCCTTGCCGCCTTCGTTGTGTTCAGAGGAGTCCAGGGCGGTATTGAAAAAGCGTCCAAGTTTATGATTCCCACCCTTTTTTTACTTCTAATAATCGGTATGGTAAGAGCACTTACCCTGCCCAATGCCGTGGGAGGACTAAACTACCTGTTTAACCCCGATTTTGGCAAACTGCTCAGCGGCAAGGTATGGCTTGAGGCTTTTACCCAGTCCGCATGGTCCACCGGAGCCGGCTGGGGATTTATGATCACCTATGCGGTGTACACCAAACAAAAGGAAGATGTGGCATGCAACGGCTTCATCACAGGCCTTGCGGATTCATCCGCCGCTTTGATTGCCGCCATGGCGGTAATTCCCACCATATTCGCCCTTGCGCCCCAGAATGTAAATGACGCCATCAGTTCCGGCAATACCGGTTTGACCTTTGTGTGGCTTGCCAAGCTGTTCCCCGAAATGCCCGGGGGTTCAGTAATTGCAACTCTATTTTTCCTGGCCATGGCCTTTGCTGCGCTGACTTCTCTTTATGCCATGTACGAGGTGACTATCAGAAACTTCATGGATGCCGGATGGTCCCGTAAAAAAGCCGCCACCTGGGTGGTTGCCCTGAGCTTTATCTGCGGGCTTCCGTCTGCAATCAATATTAACATTTTCAATAATCAGGACCTGGTTTGGGGCGTAGCCCTGCTGGTCAGCGGTTTGATGGTTGCAATTGCTATTATGAAGTATGGCCTCGAAAAAGCGAGAATTGAAGATATCAATGCGGTGTCAGATATCAAGATAAACAGATGGTGGAATGCCTGCATCACGCTGTTCCCGGCAATGTTTGCGGTCATATGCGGCTGGTGGCTGTACCAGGAGTTCACCTGGTATCCGGACACATGGTGGAACCCGTTTGAGGTCTACAGTCCGGCTACTATGTTCATGCAGTGGGGAATTGTAATAATTATTCTCCTTGCCTGCAATAAGACACTGGCCAGAGTAATAAAACCCAAAGATCTGAGCATGTAATGGCGGAAAAGGGGTGTAAAAATGAGCGCCGGAAGTCTTATAACGATGATTATTGTGCTTGGGATAGCGTGGGGCGGAGCGCTGTACTGTATAAATATTGCATTTAAATCTCAGAGCGGGAGCAAAAACGAATAGGTACCAAAACCAAATATTATATCGGGAAAAACTTCATTTGAAACTGCGAAATTCTTTTCGCAGTTTTTTACACAGTTTATTTAAAGATCAAATTCAAATTTGTGTATAATGCGGCCGGGCAAGGATTCCCGGCGGCATAGCTGACTTAGAATTGTAACGGAAAAAAATTTAAAAAAACACTGCAAAAATTATAATATAACAAGGAATTAAAAAAAAAAATGTAGAAATATATTAACAAAAGTGGGTTACCCAGCAGCCCTGATTTGAGAGAAAATTCGTTTATCTGACTATTTTTTATTACAAAAAAATATGGAGGTGGGGTAAGAGTGAGAATAGTAAAACACCCGATTTTAACCTTTGAGAGAGGCAGGGAAGTGGAATTTACCTTTGACGGCAGGAAGATGAAGGGTTACGAAGGGGAGCCCATTGCCGCCGCCCTTCATGCAAACGGTGTCAGGGTATTAAGCTACAGCAAAAAACTTCACCGGCCCAGGGGATTTTACTGCGCCATAGGCAATTGTTCATCGTGTTTGATGACCGTAAACGGGGAACCCAATGTTCGCGTATGCACCGAAAAATTGCGGGAAGGTATGGTAATTGAAACCCAAAAAGGAAAGGGGGATCTCAAGTGAGAAAAACGGAAATTGCCGTAATCGGGGGAGGCCCCGCCGGGCTCATGGCAGCCCTGGCCGCCGCTGAAATGGGAGCAAATGTGACATTGATAGACAGGAATTCACGGCTCGGCGGTCAGCTCGTAAAACAGACCCACATGTTTTTCGGTTCGGAGAAGGAGTATGCCTCCATAAGGGGTATTGATATAGGCAGGATCCTGTCGGCTGAAGTTTTGAAAAACCCGAGAATAGAGACGATGCTGGACTCAACCGTAATAGCCTATTATCCCGATGACGGCGTGCTGGGAGTCGAAGTACAAGAAAGGACATTTATAAAGATCAAACCGGAAAGGGTTGTCGTGGCGACCGGGGCCTCGGAAAGATTTCTGCCCTTTATGAACAATGATCTGCCGGGGATATACGGAGCCGGTGCGGTGCAGACTCTTATGAACGAGCATGGGGTTGTCCCTGGAGAAAACGTATTGATGGTAGGGGCCGGCAACATAGGACTTATTGTAAGTTACCAGTTGATGCAGGCCGGGGTAAACGTGAAGGCCGTAATAGACGCGGCACCCAACATCGGCGGATACTGGGTGCATGCCTCAAAGATAGCGCGACTTGGCGTACCCATCATGACCTCTTATACAGTTAAAGCCGCTTATCCCAATGAAATGACGGGGGCTCTGGAGAGAGCCGTGATCTGGCAGGTGGACGATAAGTGGCAGCCGATCCCCGGCACCGAAAAGGTGCTCAAGGTGGATGTGATGTGCATTGCGGTGGGCCTTTCGCCTCTGGCGGAGATTTTATGGCAGGCGGGCTGCAAGATGAAGTACGTTCCACAGCTCGGAGGCCATGTGGCGCTGAGAAATGAAAACATGGAGACGACCGTATCCGGCATCTATGTGGCTGGAGATGTGGCAGGGGTGGAAGAGGCGAGCAGCGCCATGATTGAAGGAAGGCTCGCCGGTTTGAATGCGGCGAAAAGCCTTGGTTACGACAATGGCAGCTACAACGAGAAGAGGGAAGAAGCCATTAAACAATTGGCCAGCCTTCGCTCGGGTCCTGTGGGTGAAAAGATCAGACAGGGTCTGGCTCAATTAGTTTCATAAGGAGGGGATGAATATGCTTTCAAAAAATGGAATTGCCACCGCCGATGACCTTATCTCGAGAATGCCGCCGGCCGAAAGACGAAAAAAAGGTCCGGTGGTGATGATAGAATGCTTCCAGAGGATACCGTGTAATCCGTGCTTTACAGCGTGTAAACGCGGGGCAATTCAGGAATTTAAAGATATTAACGACACACCAACTGTGGACTACGATAAATGCAACGGGTGCGGTCTCTGTATAAGCAAATGCCCCGGTCTTGCCATATTTGTGATAGATGAAACCTATTCCGAAAATGAGGCAACGGTTTCGCTTCCATTTGAGTTCTTGCCACTCCCCCTTGAGGGGGAAGAAGTGGATTTATTGGATCGAAGCGGTAAAAAAGTAGGGAGAGGCAAGGTGTTAAAAGTTAGAAACGGAAAGTACGAAGATAAAACCCCGGTTATCACCGTAACGGTTCCAAAAGAGCTTTCAATGGTGGTTAGAAATATTAAAGTTGGGGGCGATGAGAAATGAAGAGCAAGACCATCATATGCCGCTGCGAAGATGTAACCCTTGAGGAAATCGAAGCTTTGATAGAAAAAGGCTACACTTCCATGGATGAGATAAAGCGCATCACACGGTGCGGCATGGGCCAGTGCCAGGGGCGCACCTGCAGGACGCTGCTTCTGGCCGAGCTCGCGAGGGCTACCAAGACCCATCCCAACGATATAAAGATGACCACGTTCAGGCCCCCTGTTAAAAATGTAAAAATGTCGGTGATACTGGGAGGTATTCAAGATGAAGAAAACAGCTGAAATAGTCATAATTGGAGGCGGGATTTCAGGGCTCGCCACGGCCTTTAATCTGGCGTCCCGGGGTATGAAAGATGTCGTGGTCGTTGAAAAAGATTATTTAATGAGCGGTTCTACAGGGCGCTGCGGAGCCGGCGTCAGGCAGCAGTGGGGTACGGAAATGAACTGCGCGCTTTCCAAGGCCTCCTGCGAGATATTTGAAAACATTAACGAGATACTGGATTACGAGGGCGACATTGAATTTAAGCAGGGCGGATACCTCCTCATGGCCATCACCGAAAAAGAGGTGGAACAGTTTAAGAAGAACATTGAACTCCAGCACAGGATGGGGATTAATTCGGTTCTTCTGACACCCCAAGAAGCCCTGGAAATTGTACCGGAGCTAAATATAGAGGGTATACTTGCCTGCGCTTTCCATCAGAAAGACGGTCATGCCAATCCATTTCACACCATGGTGGCCTATGCCGAGGCGGCGAAAAGGCACGGCGTTGAAATATACACTTACACAGAAGTGACGGGTATCGATGTGCAGGCAGGCAGAGTAAAAGGGGTACAGACCAACAGGGGATATATTTCCACGGATAAAATACTGATAGCCGCCGGAGCATGGTCCCGGCATGTGGGAGAACTGGCGGGAGTGGAGGTGCCGGTGAGGCCGGAGAGGCACCAGATCCTTGTTACCGAACCCGTAAATCCAATTTTGAAGCCAATGATAATGTCTTTTGCCGGCAATATATACCTCCAGCAGGAACCCGGCGGAGAATTCATAATGGGCTTTGGCCCGGCGGAGCACGAGACATACACTACAACTTCTACATGGGATTTTATAGAAACCATGTGCAAAAAAGCCACCCATTATCTTCCGTATATGAAAAATGTACGTGTGGTGCGCCAGTGGGCCGGCCTGTATGAGATGTCTCCCGACGCACAGCCCATACTGGGCAGGGCTGAGGAAGTGGAAGGAGTGTATCTTGCCACGGGATTTTCCGGCCACGGCTTCATGTTTGGCCCCATAACCGGCCAGCTCATGGCGGAATACATCCTGGGCCTTCCCACCACCATTCCCATAGACAGGCTGGATGTGGGGAGGTTCAAGAGAGGGGAACTCATCTTCGAGCCGTCGGTGGTGTAATACAATATTTCGAATCAGGTAGGGCCTCGAGGTCCTGCCTTTTTTATATTATAATTGCATTATAATTTTTTTAGATATATAAGAATAAGGCCCTTAAGATGTCGGTTGATGGAATATATTTCCTAAAATGAAAGAGCCCGCAGTGACCTGCGCTGCAGCTACCACGAACCTCTGCGTAGCCCACTGCAGCCTTTTTCGGCTGCAATAGACCATTACAAAGCCCGTGATAACCTGTGCTCGACCACCATGAGCCCCTGGGAAACCTGCGGCGATCTCCCGACCGCTGCAGATCTCCAGTTAAAAACAACAATTCAAATTGTCCTTTAACCTGCGGAACCCATGGTGATCTTAGCTCGAATGCTACGCCTCTTTTTCGACCCCGTGATAACAGTTCGGGCTATCGCGAAGCCTTACAAGACGCATAGCACTCTGCCCGCCGGCCTGCGCCGAGCCGCAAGACCCGGCGCAGACCTTTGGCCGGCTGCCGGAAAACCCCGTAAAGAGATCTTCCGGCAGCCTTGGCTCGGCCACTGCGAACCCTTACGCTACTATTTTAACCGTGCTGGATAATATTATGCATGACCCGCCGGATATAAAAATGGTATATTATGGTTTGTTTTTTCATATGTTTCTTAAAATCCATTTCCGGAAACCGGGAGTTGGAATGTGTCTAATTTAACCCGCGGTGACGAATAATAATTCCGGAGGTGAAGAAATGGTTAGCTATAGCGGGAAGATGAAAGAATACATAGCCTTTGACCCTCTAAAGTTAGAAAGATTCAGGAAAAAAACTATAGGTTCCGGAAGCATAGGCGGTAAGGCAAAAGGGCTTTTATATTCCAAAACAGTGTTGGAAAATAAAAATGATGAGATATTAAAAAATGTGGTTATACCCGATAGTTTTTTCTTAGCCACAAGTGTGTACGATGAGTATTTGAAGCAAAATGGCATAGACAGGATTATCCAGGAATCGCCGGGTGATACAGACGGGATTCAGAAAGCCATAAGAAAAGGGGATTTTTCCGATGAGATAAAGGATAGATTCAAAAATATACTGGAAAAGATGACATGCCCTCTGGCAATCAGGTCTTCTTCCATGCTGGAAGACAGCGTAAAATATTCTTTTGCCGGGAAATATTACACCACTTTTGTTACAAATACTGGGAGCATGGATGAACGCCTTTCACAGATGATTTATGCCATAAAGGAGATATACGCCAGCACCTACGGTAAGAATGCGGTAGTATACCGGAAAAAACACAATCTTCCCGAAGAAAAAATGGCGGTTATAATACAGGAACTTTTTGGAAAGAGGCGGGGTGACGGGTTTTATCCAGAAATAGCAGGAGTTGGATTTTCTCAAAATTACCGACGATTCACCGAAAGGATAAGGAAGGAAGATGGAGTTGTCAGAGTGGTATTCGGCCTCGGAACCAGGAGTACTTCCAGGGGTTATGCAAGGACATTTTCCCTTACCAATCTCAGCCTGCGACCCGAAGGGAATAACGCCCAGGAAATAGCCAAGTATTCTCAGGAAACTTTCGATATGCTGAACATGGAAACCGGCAAACTGGAATCCTACAACATCAATGAAAGATTGGATTTGGTGGAATTCCACAGAAATTTGTTCAGATTTGTTTCTCTTTATTCGTATAGAGACAATATTATAAAAGACGTTTTGCCGGTAATACGGAAGCCCGACCCGGACGAAAAATTAATTTTTACATTTGACCGGCTCCCTGAGTACAAACCCCGGTTTTTCAAACTGATGAAGTATTTATTTGAAGTCCTGGAGGAGGCCATGGGTATCGCCGTTGATATTGAATGGGCCTATGAGCCGGAGCCCCCCAGGTTTGCCGTATTGCAGGTAAGACCCCTTTCGAGCTGGGAAGAATACAGGAAGATAAGGATTCCGGAGGACATAAAGACCGACGATATAATCCTGTCAGGGGACCGGATGTTGACCAATGGTGTTTTGAGGGGAATAAAATACCTGGTCTATGTGGATCATGATGAATTTTACGCAAGCCACGACAAATTTGCCATCGCCCGGGAAGTCGGAAAAGTCAATGACGGCCTGGCCGGGGAGAAGTATATACTGGTGGGGCCGGGGAGATGGGGCTCCAGCGATCCGCTGCTGGGAGTACCGGTGGGCTACAACGAAATTGCGAACTGTGGAATGCTGGTGGAAATAGGAATACAGCGCAAAAACTTTACGCCGGAACTTTCGTACGGCACCCACTTTTTTGCCGACCTGGAGCTGGACGGAATTCTGTACATGCCCGTCTTCGACAATATAGATACAAATATCATAAATTTTGACTGGTTCAGAAACGCACCCAGAAAGGCCACGGGCCACAGAGCTGTATGGGTTTATGAGGGGAAATTCGATGTGTATCTGGACGGAGACAGTATGAAGGGTGTTGTAATTAAAAAATGAGGCATAAATCTGCCTCATTTTTATATACTCTTTTTGAGTCACCGCGGGTGCTTTTTCCATTACAATCTTTGAGCCGGTTTACTTTTCTATATTCAGCATCCGGACAAGGACTGTTGCCGCCTGGGCCCTGGTGACCTTGCCCTTAGGATCGAAATTGCCGCCGCTGCCCGTGACCAGCTTTAGACCCATGGCAATGGCTACATGCCCCCTGTACTCCGGGGCGACGGCAGCGGCGTCTTTTGCCGGCACATTATAAATGCCCGGAATGGAAGCGACTTTTTCAAAATCCAGAGTTCTTATCAGGAAGGCGGCCATTTGCTCTCTGGAGAGGGGCTTTTCGGCATCCACCTCGCCCTTTTTCACAAGGCCCATTTTAATGGCGGCCTCTATATATTTTTGAATTTCATCTTTGGCATCGGTATCCTTTTCAGACGCCGTCGCACCAAATTTCAAAGCTATCTCATCAATCTGCGTCAGGCGGTTGGTGGCTATCATCAAAAGTTTTAAGAAATCCCCCTGGGTTATGTCCTCATCGGGGCGGAACCTGTCCTCCTTTGGCTCTATCACTCCGATGTCTACCAGCAATTTTATGTCCTTTTCGGCCCAGTGCCCCTGGATGTCGGTAAAAGCCGTTTGGGTCTTTTTCTCGATGGGGTTGCCCCGGTAATCCAGGGGCTTCAGGTCGTATGCGTCGAAATTGGATGATGGGGCCGGTTTCAATTTATAGGCCAGGTAATACTGGCCGGACTGTTCCTCGGGCCTGTATACTCTTACATAAGAAAGCTCCAGGCCCACATCCTTTAAGAACATATTTTCGGCTTCCTCTTTTGAAAGCACCCCGTCGGCTTTGGGGAATTCCCTTTCCTGCCATCTCATGCTGTAGCTTATGATCCCTCCGCCGGCAGGGTCCACGCCTACGCTGAAGCCGTTGGCCGGATAAGGGATGCCGTTCACCTGCCGGACAAAATTGAAATAGTGTTCTCTCACCTTCTCAAGGTTCATTTCACCTCTTGGTTCTTCCAGTTTTACTTCCTCGAAGCGACCCGGCTGGATCTTTTTCAGGAATTCTTCGGCTTTCTTTCGGGCGGCGTCCCTGTCATAGTTCTGTTTGAGTTCCCCTCGATAGCGGCTGTCATCGTATATGTTGAAACTCAAAAGCTCGGAACTGACGGCGTCTACCTGCGCGTGGATGGAACCGTAATCGCCCTGAGAGGTCGGCTTTTTGTCCCATCCGATATTCCATACCTTGCGCTCTGGGTTTTCATAGTCTTCATACAAATTGGCGTAATTTTGTTCATACCCTTCGGGGATTTTAAGGTATTTCTGCACCGCTCTGACGGCGGCGTCTTTGGAAATGCAGTTCTTTGTCGCTTCCACTTCTTTTTGCTCCTGGGGGGTAAGGGCCACCCTTTGCGGCGATTTCATAAATTCTCCGCCTCCCCCCAGGTCCCCGTAATAGGGGCCGTCATAATAACCTTCGGTTATTAACTCTCCGCTGGTGGCGTCGATGAGGACCCTGGAAGGCCCGTCTACAGTGTACACCAGCTTCACGGCATCCTGTCTGGATTCATAGTCGAAAAACCGCTGGTATATGAGCTTGAGCCCCACTTTGTCCTTAAAAACTTTTTCCGCCTGTTCCACGGAAATTATGTTCCCGGCCGACGGGAGTTTGTCGTAAGACCAGTTGAAATTGTAGCTTAAAATATCACCGCTGCCGGCGTCGACGGTTATATTAAACCCGTCGCCTTCCACCGGTATGTCGTTTTCCACTCTTACGAAATTGAAGTAATATTCCCGGCGATAGCGTATTGTTTCCATCGGGCGGTAAATAGGTTCCTCGCGCTCTATGTATCTCGTCTTTGCGAATTCTTCGGGCTGGACCTTCCGGGCAAACTCTTCGGCCTTCCTTCGGGCCTCTTCCTCCGAAAGCCGGGGGAGAAGGGATGGCTTTTTGTCCGGCCCCTTGTACATGTACAGGTTTAGAATGTGACCTTTGTCGGCGTCGACGGTGACGCTCAAGCTGCCGTAGGGTTCTTTGGACCTTGACCAGTTCAGATTCCAGATCTTCTGGTCTTTTCCCTCGTTGTAGTTGATGGTGAACTTGTCATAGACACTTGTGTCAAAAAGGCTCTTAACCATGTCTATGGCCTCTTCCTGGGAGAAAGCGGCGCTGGCCTGGGCGGACGTTGCCGGAACAAAAACCGAGAAACTGAAAACGACCACCAAAATTAACGCTGCAATGCACCTGATTTTTTTCATAAAATATTACCTCCTTCTACTGGCTTTTACTAATGTTTTTAAAAACGGTCTGCCTTAATTTGATTTCACCCCCTCTAAGAATTGCATGCCGGTTGACGAGCCTTGTAGAAATTAATCCGCTTGCTTTTATTTCTATTAAGTATAGACGAATAAAATGAAAAAAAGTTCCATGTTTGAATGTAAAAATTTTTTCAGCCGGTTGAGGAATGAAAGTATATGCCGTGGGCAAAAAAAAATTAGGCCGCAACACTTGCGGCAACCGTCTAAAAAGAGGTATCCCACTATTTGCAGTTTTCCGGTCCCCATACGATGGCGATTATTTTTTTAACGTCTTTTTTAGCTTTTTTGATTTTCTCCTTGACAACTTTGTCGTCAAATAAGTATTTAGCTAACATTTTATCCGCCTCCAGCTGATAATAATTTTCAATGCTGATAATATTATAACATGATAATTATTATCAATCAAGCCGGTCAAAAAAATTTTACATATTCTTAACAATAACGGTAACAATTTGCACGCATTTTTTGCGTGGTTCATTTGTCCAGGCTGTAGATAAATGCCAGGATTTCCGCCACGGCTTGATATAATTCCGGCGGGATTTCCTGTCCGATTTCGACCTGTACGAGGGCTTCCACCAGTTCCGGGTCCCGGTGAAGGGCAATATTGTGCTTTCTTGCCAGCTCCAGGATTTTTTCGGCGATCAGGCCCTTTCCGGAAGCCACCAGCCTGGGTGCCGTATCCCTTGCCGCGTCATATTCTAATGCCGCGGCTTTTTTAATTTTATTTTTGCGTGAAAATGTTTCGGGCATAATATTTCCACCTAAACCTTTATATTTATTCCCGCCTTTATTCCCGCCGCAGTGCCCCGTGCCGCCGGTTCTCCAAAAATAAAATCCCTTTTAGAAATCTTTCCCAGCTTCAACTGAAGAGATCTGATAAGGGCGCTTGCCTGCCCGCCGGGATCGGCCAGAGCCTTCCTGGCCGTCTCCAGGGCCTTTTTTTCTTCAAAGGTTATGGAAGCCCTGGTTAGACCATTTTCCCGGACAATGTTCACCAGGGCCGGCCCCAGGTTTCTGGTCTCCACTAAAAAACTCAGGGATATCGAGGTGTCGCCGGAGCGAGGAGAAGGTTTTGAAAACACTTTAAGGTAAGCTTTTTTGTATACGGGGAGGGGGATCACGAAAAAAGCCGCCTGTTCGGTTCCGGCCTTTTTGTATATGCCATTCACGGCTTTCATCAGCAAAAAGTCCCCGATTTTTTCGATTTCAGTGAGGTGTTTTTCTAAAAGCTCCCGGCGAGTCATCGGAATTTTGAAAAGCGAATCGATATCGTTTAAAGGGTCATTCTTCATTTGGGCGCCGTTCCGGTGGTATTGGCCGTGGGAAGCCGCCGCGGGACAATCCGGTTTGTTCCTGCCGCCGGCCTGGCGGAAAAAGTCCGACAGCAACTCCAGGCGCTCCTCCGTCATGGGCAGATTAAGATTTGAAAGCAGGTGGATGGCCGCCCTGGTTTCCGGGGTGTCCGCCATTTCGAAAGATACAGAAGCGCCCCCGCCTGAGGCGCCTGGTGCGCCCCTCCGAATGACCTTCAGCGTCAAATGTGATCCAGAAGCTTCGACCACCTTTAATTTAAGCATTTCACCTATTTTAAGGTCAAGATCGGACACGGCGTACACTTCTTTGCCGTTCAGCTGTATGATGTACCCGCCGGGCGCTTTCCGGCATACTGCGGCTTTCAAGACCTCACCCGCTGTAAAATTATTTTGCGGGAAAAGCAAGTGCGGCAGGGATACTTTCATAAATCCTCACCCTGTTGTCATATTGATTATAATTGTGCGGAAAGAGTCACCGCTGCAGTAAATGATTTAACATTAAAATCATTTTTTATTTAAATTATACAGTTAGCAGCGGGGAATTTCTATACATATTTTGAACAGCACGCCTACAACAATAAAAAACGGCAGGCATTAATTGAAAAATGCCCGCCGCAGCTGAAAAAATCGGATCGTTCTATTTTGCAAAGGAAAGGACTTCACCCATTAAAGTCTTGAAGACTTCGGAAGTGCCGGTGGCACCGGTTACCTTATCCACGGTTGAATCCTGCTTATCCAGCAATGATTTTGTTAAAGCTTCAACCGCTTTATTGGGGGTTGTGCCGGATTTGGCTTCCATATTTTTGGCATATTCGGTATCGGTGCTCTTGTAATGCCCGTCTTCTTTGTTAATCTGGTCAAAGAATGCCGCCGAAATCTTGCCGTCTTTTATGATGACCGCGCCCATAGCCTTCCAGCCGTGATCGTCAAAATCCTTTTCAGCGGCCTTATACAGGCCGTCTTTGTAAGTACCTTTGGCTTCTACAGGTGAACCGGCCAGGGCCTCTTTTACGAGGGTTTTGAATTTATCAACGGTATTAGTGGCTCCCGTTACAGCATCTACGTTATCGGGATTCTGTTTTTCAATAAGTGAGGCGGCCAGGGCCGTCTGCGCGTCAAAAGGAGTTGTGCCGGACTTGGCTTTCATATTCTTTGCGTATTCCGGGTCAAAGCTTTTCAGTTTCCCGTCTTTGTTGATTTCATCGAAAAATACCGCGGCTATTTTACCATCTTTTACCACCACCGTGGCCATAGCCTTCCAGCCGTGGTCGTCAAAATCCTTTTCTTCGGCGTAATACACACCGTCCTTTAAAGAAGCCTGCTGGTTATCGGTTTGCTGCGGCTGCTGTTGTTGCTGTTGCTGTTCGCTGCCGTTCGATTGTTGCGCCGGTTCCTGGGTTTTCTGCCCGCAGCCTGCCACCAGGGTCAGGACCATAAGCGCCACCACGGCGATTACCAAAAGCCTCTTCATATGATATCCCCCTTTGTGAATGTATTAATTAGAATTATGTATATATAATTAGACGAAAGTTTAAAAAATCCTTCAGAAAAAAACGATGTTGTAAAAAAAATAAATCGACCATGTAAATGACAAATTTCGCAATGTATATTTTATTGAACATATTGTCCAGATGCTGGAATTAATTGGATTTATGCTCTCTGGGGCTGCGGGGCTTTAGCCGGCCGTCTTTCCAATTGTAGCAAAATAAGGAACAAAAACCCTCCCCGGGCCGATAACGGGCTGGAAGGCCAGCGGTATATAACGCCGATATATCGAACAATATTCTTCAATTAAGATAAAAATGTTCGTAATTTTTATTGACAAAAATCCCCCTGTCTGATAATATATTTTTTGACGGAACAAATATAGACCTCTTTAACCCTGTATAATTCCGGGGATATGGCCCGGAAGTTTCTACCAGGTGTCCGTAAAACACCACAGGCTACAGGGGAATCTAGTTCCCCGGCGTCCCGGGGGAATTTTATTTTTAAAAACAATACACAACAAAATTAAAAGGGGGTTTATGTGTGAAGGAGGAGATTCTCATTTCAAAAAGGTCGGACAGTTTTCTGGAGCGGACTTTCAATCTGGAGGAAAATGGCACAAATGTAAAGACGGAGGTCCTGGCAGGCCTTACCACTTTCGTCACCATGGCCTACATTCTCTTTGTAAATCCCGTCATATTGAAGGCAGCGGGTCTGGATCAGGGCGCCGTTTTTATGGCCACCGCCCTCGCCTCGGCAGCGGCGACTCTGTTCATGGGTCTTTATGCCAATTATCCCTTCGCGCTCGCTCCTGGTATGGGGCTTAACGCCTTTTTCGCCTACGTCATGGTGGGGAAAATGGGCCTTGACTGGCAGACGGCATTGGGCGCCGTATTTCTTTCCGGAATAATAGCTGTGATTGTAACATTAACGGGCATTAGAGAGCTTCTGATAAAGGCTATCCCGATGTCGCTAAAACACGCCGTGGGGGCCGGTATCGGACTTTTTATTGCATTTATAGGCCTTAAAAATGCCGGAATAATAGTGGCAAATCAGTCTACGTTTGTGGACCTGGGGAATTTCAAGGAACCAAACACACTGCTTGCCTCCATAGGGCTCATCATCATGGCCGTTTTGGTGGCTAGGGGAATTAAAGGCGGCATTTTACTGGGGATATTGATCACCACCCTCATCGGGATACCGATGGGTGTCACCAAAATGCCTTCATCGCTGATTTCTGCACCACCCAGCATGGCTCCCGGTTTTCTAAAACTGGACATAATGGGTGCGCTGAAGTTTTCTATGTATCCGGTTATTTTCTCCCTGTTTTTTGCTGACCTGTTTGACACCATAGGCACTTTTGTGGGGGTGGCCAGCCGTACCGGCATGATAGACGAAAGGGGCAATCTGAAGAGAGGCAATAAAGCCCTGTTTGCGGATTCTCTGGGAACGGTTATCGGTTCTCTGCTCGGGACCAGCAACACCACCACGTATGTGGAAAGTGCCGCAGGTGTCAGCGTGGGCGGCAGGACGGGCCTGACTTCGGTGGTGGTGGCGCTGCTCTTTGTGGCCAGCATCGTACTTTCCCCCCTTGCCCTGGCGGTGCCGGGAGCGGCCACCGCGCCGGCGCTGGTGCTGGTCGGAGTCTTCATGGCCAGCAGTCTGAATGAAATCAAGTTTAATGATTTTTACGAAGCCTTTCCGGCTTTCTTGACCGCCGTCATGATGCCCCTTTCCTTCAGCATATCTTTCGGGCTTTCAATCGGGTTTATCGCATACACCGTTTTAATGCTGCTTTCCGGAAGGGGCAGAGAAGTACACTGGATGATGTATTTGCTGGCGGCGACCTTTGCCCTGTACTTCGCCTTCATAAGGTAGATTCTATCTGTGAAAAGCCGTTTAATACGGCTTTTTTTTATATGTGTAAACCAAACAACAGATGAAGACTGACAAATACGACATTAAGTAACCTTATAAAAAGTTTTGCTATTCTGACTAAAATGTTGTATAATTACTGAAGGTGTATAGCTTTGCAGAATATACGCCGTTGGCAGCCGTTTTTTTAATTTAATACGACATTTTACAATTTATGCCTTATTGATTTTTTTTATAAATGGTGGTAGTCTATATATCATAGACATATAAACGCCACCGGCGGACAGGGGGTGTTTGTACATAACATAGATGGGCATTATCTGAAAACGATTCTAAATTCATTCGGTCGATCTAGGGAGATGAGAATTTTAATGAAGATTAAAAGTGTAAAAAAGATTTTCATCCTGTCGTTAGTTCTTCTTCTGGCAGTATCGGCATTACTTTCCGGGTGTGGCGGCAAAACCGCTTCTGAAAATAAAGCCGATTCGAGCCAGCAAAGCCAGAGTTCGGGTTCGGAACGAAAGCCTTCCGAAGATGTCATAAGAGTGGGCGTATATGAACCGATGACCGGTGCCAGTGCAGCCGGCGGACAGATGACCGTAGAGGGAATCCAGCTGGCAAATGAGATGTTCCCTGAGGTCCTGGGCAAGAAAATTCAGCTCTTTATCGTCGACAACAAGACCGATAAGACTGAAGCGGCCAATGCGGTGGCGCGTTTAATCGAGCAGAACAAGGTAAGCGTGATAATTGGTTCGTACGGCAGTTCCCTTTCCATGGCCGGCGGCCAGGTGGCTAAAAATGCCAAAGTGCCTGTAGTAGGATGCTCGCCCACCAATCCGCTGGTTACCCTCAACAACGATTATTACTTCAGGGTCTGCTTTATTGATCCGTTCCAGGGCAAGGTTATGGCCAAATACGCCTTCAATACTCTGAAAGCCAGGAAGGCTGCCATTATCATGGATGTGTCCAACGACTATTCTGTGGGCCTTTCCAATTTCTTTAAGCAGGCATTTCAGCAACTTACGGGCGACAAAAACGCCATATTGGCGGAAGCCAAATACAAGACGGGAGACCAGGAGTTCACGGCTCAGCTCACCGCCATTAAAGACCTGAAACCCGATGTCATATTCGCGCCGGGCAATTACGGTGAATCGGCTTTGCTCATAAAACAGGCCAGAGACCTGGGGATAACCGCACCTTTCCTGGGGGGGGACACCTATGAAGCTCCGGAATTCATTGACATCGGAGGGAAAGCGGTGGAGGGCGTGGCCTTCAGCACACACTACACCGCGGAAGCGCCCGTAACGCAGGTGTCCAGGCAGTTCCTAGACGCCTATAAGAAGAAATATGGCAAAGATCCCACGGCTTTTGCGGCATTGGGCTTTGACGCATACCTGGTGGCCAGAGCGGCCATCGAAAAAGCCGGTTCCGCAGACCCTCAGGCCATAAGAGATGCCCTGGCTCAGACCAAAGACTTTGAAGGAGCTACGGGTATAATAACCCTTGACCAGAATGGTGACGCCAATAAGAGCGCTGTCATCAAACAGGTTAAAGACGGCAAATTCGTTTATGTGGAAACCATACAGCCCGATTAATTTTGAAAGCATAATCTGCCCGGGTAAAAAAGCCCCGGGCAGATTTTTGACGAGACTGGGGGATTAGACATGACCTTGGAACTTTTTCTGCAGCATTTGATAAACGGCATATCCCTGGGCAGCCTCTACGCCCTGATAGCCATAGGCTATACCATGGTCTACGGCATTGTAAGGCTTATCAACTTCGCCCACGGCGATATCATAATGCTGGCGGCGTATTTTGTATTTTTTGGAGTCGGCGTGTTTTCTTTGCCGTGGTGGCTTTCCGCAGTGCTGTCCGTAGTACTCACCGTCGTGGTGGGGGTGGCCATTGAAAAGGCCGCGTACAAACCGCTGAGGGAGGCGCCCAGAATTTCCATTCTGATATCGGCAATCGGAGTTTCGTTTTTTCTGGAAAATATAGGTCTGGTGGTATTTGGGGGCAGGCCCAAGGCGTTTTACACTCCCGAAATATTCAAAGGAGTTATTAAAGTGGCGGGGGTATCCATCATAAATCTGGGAATCATTATTCCCGTAGTAGCCGCAGTTTTGTTGTCGGGCCTTGTCTATCTGGTCAATTCCACCAGGATGGGAATGGCAATGAGGGCCTGTTCGAAAGATGTGGATACGGCCAAACTCATGGGGATCGACGTGGACAGAATAATATCTTTCACTTTCGGCCTGGGTTCGGCCCTGGCCGCGGTTGGAGGCATAATGTGGGCCTTAAAATACCCGCAGATCCATCCTTTAATAGGTATTATGCCGGGCCTTAAATGCTTTATAGCCGCCGTGGTGGGCGGCATCGGGAACATCCCGGGGGCCATGCTGGGAGGGTTCATACTTGGACTTGGAGAAATACTCCTGGTGGCTTTTATGCCTGGCCTCTCCGGTTACAGGGATGCGTTCGCATTTGTCATATTGATATTGATACTGCTCTTCAGACCCACCGGCATCCTCGGCGAAAAAGTGGCAGAGAAGGTGTAGGTGATTGCCTGTGAAGAAAAACAATAGTATTTTAATGACCGTGCTCACAATAGCCGTATTCTTTGTATTTATCGCGTGGGCTCAGTACCATCTGGATGACTATAAAATACGGATTCTAAACCTCTGCGCCATCAATACTATACTGGCGCTTAGCCTAAACCTCACCAACGGATTTACAGGGCTTTTTTCTCTCGGCACTGCAGGCTTCATGGCCGTGGGTGCTTACGTCAGCGCCCTCTTGACCATGCCTCCGGAGATCAAGATGATGAATTTTTTCATGCAGCCCATAAATCCCGCCCTGGAAAATTTAAACGCACCCTTTGTGGTGGCGCTGCTTCTTGCAGGCTCCATATCTGCGCTGGTAGGTTTCCTGATAGGCGCCCCTGTACTTAAACTAAAGGGGGATTATCTGGCTATCGCCACACTGGGCTTCGGTGAAATCATATCGGTCATTTTTACCAATACCCAGACTATCACCAACGGTGCACTGGGGCTTAAAGGAATCCCTCAGTACACAAACCTGTTCTGGAGCTGGGGCATCGCCGTGGCGGTTATACTGGGCCTGATGGCCCTGCTGAATTCAAGCTACGGCAGGGCTTTTAAGGCCATAAGGGAAGATGAAACGGCTGCCCAGGCTATGGGAATAAACCTCTTTTACCATAAAGTACTTTCATTTTCCATCAGCGCCTTTATAGCAGGCCTGGGGGGAGCCCTCCTGGGGAACCTTATATCCACCATCGACCCCAACATGTTTAGATTTTTTCTGACTTATCAGATACTCCTCATTGTGGTGCTGGGCGGTATGGGAAGTATTACCGGGTCGGTGATTTCGGCGTGCATTATGACCGTTTTAATGGAATTCCTCAGAGTCGTGGAGTCTCCGATGAAACTGGGATTTCTGTATATCCCCGGGATTTCCGGTATGAGGATGGTGGTCTTTTCAATAATACTAATTGTCGTGGTACTGTTTTTCAGACAGGGAATAATGGGGCAGACGGAACTCACCTGGCAGACGTTGTTTAAAAAGGAGGCTGACGGCCGTGAGTCTCTTGGAAGCTAGAAATGTTACAATAAAATTTGGAGGCCTCACCGCCGTTTCAAATTTTTCCTTGAATCTAGAAAAAGGTGAGATAGTAGGGCTTATTGGACCGAACGGTGCCGGCAAGACCACGGCCTTCAACGCCATTACGGGAATATACACCCCCGTCTCCGGCAGAGTTATTTTTGAAGGGAAGGATATTACCGGGTATTTGCCCGACAGAATAACCAAGCTTGGGATTGCCAGAACATTCCAGAATATTCGCCTGTTCCAGAACCTCTCAGTCCTTGAAAATGTCCTGGTAGGGCACCACCTTAGGCTAAAATCCTCCTTTATAGCCGCCACTTTCAGAACATGGGGGTACAGGCAGGAAGAAAATCAAATGAGGAAAGAAGCCTGTGAACTGCTGGAAGCCGTAAACTTAACGGATTGCCTAAATGACAAAGCCGGTTCCCTGCCTTACGGCCAGCAGCGAAGGCTGGAGATAGCCAGGGCCCTGGCCACCCACCCTAAGGTGCTTCTGCTGGATGAGCCCGCGGCAGGCATGAATCCAAAAGAATCGGAAGAGCTTATGGTATTTTTAAGAGAGATAAAACAAAAATTTAACCTGACCATATTGATGATAGAACACCATATGCGGGTGGTCATGGGCATTTGTGAAAGAATACTGGTGCTTGACCACGGGGTGACCATAGCCCAAGGGACCCCCGAGGAGATTCAGAAAAACCAAAAGGTCATTGAGGCGTATTTGGGGGTGGAGATGGATGCTTGAAGTTAAAGAGCTAAATGTGAGGTACGGGGGCATACATGCAGTGAAGGGTATTAACTTTACCGTACCCGAGGGGAGCATAGTCACCCTGATAGGGGCCAACGGCGCCGGAAAAAGTTCGACGCTCAGGGCCATATGCAACCTCGTCAAGAAAACAGGCAGCGTGTTTTTCAATGGGGAAGACATCTCAAAACTGCCCACTAAGGACATTGTAAAAAGAGGCATAACCATGATCCCCGAGGGCCGCCGAGTTTTTGCGGATCTGACCGTATACGAAAACCTGGTTCTCGGGGCCTATACGAGGAAAGATGGAGAAAATATCAAAAAAGATATGGAGTGGGTGTATAGCATCTTCCCCCGCCTAAAAGAGAGGGAAAAACAGCTGGCCGGTACACTTTCAGGCGGCGAGCAGCAGATGCTGGCTTTTGGCAGGGCTTTGATGCTGAGACCGAAATTGCTGATGATGGACGAACCGTCTCTGGGGCTGGCGCCCATTCTCGTGCGGGAGGTTTTTAACGTAATCCGGAAAATACACGAAGAAGGCGTGACCATCCTCCTGATAGAGCAGAACGCCAGAATGGCCCTGAAAGTGGCGGACTACGCCTATGTCCTTGAAACAGGTTGTATAAACCTGGCGGGGAGGGGAAGGGACCTCCTGGAAAACGAAAAGGTGACCCGGGCCTACTTGGGCGGGGTTGCGTGAAATTGATTTTATATATTATTATATTTATATATAGATTAGGAATATGGATTAGGAAACTCCATTGGACTGGATACTCCATTTTTGTATTTTTTAGATTGCAGCCAGTGTTCCCGGTCAATTCAAAATTACCCGCGGGGTGTAAAATTTGGATAACATGATTGAGCTTAAAGAGCAAAAGAACAATCTTTTTGAAAGGCTGGACAGCCGTGTAAAATTGATTTCCGCCGTCGTATATGTCGTCATTGTCACGACCATTAATACGTGGGATTATCTGGCTGCGTGTTTTTTGCTGTATTTGCTGTTACTTTTCAGTCTGGGCTTTCCGGTTTTGAAGTCCGTGCGGCGCATCGTCTGGCCGGTTTTAGTTGCGGGCATAATGAGCGCCGCGGTGATCTTTTTTAATTTTAATGAGAATCAGGAATACGGACGGGGTGCGGTGTTTTTTTTAAGGGCGTTGTGCGCCATTTTCGCGCTCAATACAGCGGTTTCCAGTATGACGCTCCAGGATCTGCTTTTTTCTCTGAGGAGCCTGCGCGTCCCCGGTATATTGGTAAATCTTGTGGGTTTCACCATCCGGTATGCGGATATCCTGAACGGCGAACTTTCCAGGATGATGATTGCAAGAAAGGCAAGGGGCTATACCGGAGGGAAAAATTTCTGGCATATGAACACCATGAAGGTGACAGGACAGACGGTGGCCGTTTTATTCCTGCGCTCCATTGAAAGGAGCGAAAGGGTATATTCCGCCATGCTGTCGAGGGGCTACGACGGTGAGATAAGGTTCGTACAATTTTCCAAAAAGCCGGGGATAGAAGATTTTCTGGTGGCGGCGGCGGTGATTGCCGTGCCGCTGGCATTTAAAATTGCGGAAGTGGGGGCGGTGTCGTGGATTACGCCGTAGAGATACGCGACCTTGCCTTCCGCCACAAGGACGGCACCGTAGCGCTAAGGGGCGTCACCCTGAATATAAAGAAGGGCTCAAAAACCGCCATTTTGGGGCCCAACGGTGCGGGCAAGACCACTCTGCTACTGCATCTGAACGGCATTTACCTGCCGCAGAGTGGCACGGTCAAAATTTTGGGGGTGGAGGTCAATCAAAAAAACGAAAAGCGTGTGAGGAAAATGGTGGGCCTTGTGTTCCAGGACCCCGACGACCAGGTTTTTTCTCCGACCGTCTGGGATGACGTCGCCTTCGGGCCGGCGAACTTCGGGCTGCCCGAAGACGAGATCAAAAATCGGGTGGATGAGGCGCTGAAGGCGGTGAGAATGGAGAAATTCGCCCGGAGGATGCCGTTCCATCTGAGTTACGGCCAGAGGAAAAGGGTGGCCATAGCGGGCGTCCTGGCGGTGAAACCTGAGATTCTGGTCCTGGATGAACCCCACGCCTTTCTTGACCCCGCCAGCAAGGCGGACCTTGCCAGCATCCTTGAGAGGGAGCACCTTGAGGGCAGGACCGTCATAGTGGCCACCCATGACGTGGATTTTGCCTATGAATGGGCCGATGAGGTGGTGGTCATAAAAGACGGGGCGGTCCTCGCCCGGGGAGAACCTGAAATTCTTTCCCGGGAAGAAGTAATAAACCCCTCCGGGCTTGAATATCCTGTGATAGTCAGGTTTTTTCAAAAGATACCCGAAATACGGTTTGAAAAAATTCCAAGGACCGTCGACGAAGCCGCTGAATATATAAGAAGATCCTTAAAAAACGCCCCGCTGTCAATATCTTTTAAAAATGTCACCTAAAAATAGGCCAAAACGCGGTTAATTATCGCATGAAAATGTCACCTTAAA
>NZ_JBJYKD010000016.1:0-62503 GCF_049310025.1 Thermorhabdus hydrogeniformans
TCCAAAACATTCCTTATGAAATTTTCAAGGTTCGGGAAAAGAAGTAAAAAAGTAGGGTTTCTACACTAGAATCAAATATAAAATTTTTAAGAGGGGGAGAATCATTTTGAAAAAGCGAAGCATCCTGATGGTAACATTGGTCTTTGCGGTGGCTGTTGCCCTGGCGGTGGCGGGGTGCGGGCAGAAATCCCGGGACAACGCCCAATCGCAGGGGCAACAGCAGAATGGGGAGCAGAAATTGAGCGGTTCCATACAGATAGCGGGTTCCACGTCGGTTCAGCCTCTGTCGGAAGAACTGGCGGCGGCTTTCATGCAAAAGTACCCCGGAGTTAAGATAAACGTAGCCGGAGGGGGCTCCGGAGCGGGAATAAAAGCGGCCCAGCAGGGCACGGCCGATATCGGCGCTTCTTCCAGAGAGTTAAAAGATACGGAGAAGGGCACCGTTAAAGAAACGGTGATTGCAAAAGACGGCATTGCGGTAATAGTTCATCCCGACAACCCGGTGGAAAACATTTCAATGGAACAGATCAAAGGGGTATTTACCGGCAAGATCACTAACTGGAAAGACCTTGGAGGCAAGGATGCCCCCATCACAGTTATAATCAGAGAAGCGGGTTCCGGAACCCGTGGGGCTTTTCAGGAATTGACCATAGGGGAAGACGCCGAATTCACCGATAAAGCCATAATCCAGAACAGCAACGGCGCCCTGAGGACCGCCGTGGCCGGCAATCCCGACGCCATAGGTTTCATCTCCTTTGGCTACATCAACAATGAAATAAAGCCCCTTAAGGTAGAGGGTGTTGAGGCCACCAAAGACAATGTGCTCAACGGTTCTTACAAGATTTCAAGACCTTTCCTGTATCTGACAAAAGGTGAGCCCGGCGGCATTGTAAAAGCGTATATCGATTTTGTTTTAAGCCCTGAAGGTCAGAGCATAGTTGGTAAGGAATATATTCCGGTAAAATAGCAAAACATAAAGATATTATGGCATAGTAAGGTATATATTAATAATATAATAAAGCGATGAGCAAATCCATGATGCGAAACCGCTTTTAGCATGTTAAAACCAATTTTGGCCGAAGCAAAGGGTGGACAAACTCCACCCTTTGCTTTGCGTAGAGAGGGGAAGGGCATGTTTGACGATAAAAAGCTGGAAAAATATTACGAAAAGTTGTTGCTGGCCAGCGCTTTCATTTCCGTTATAGCAATATTGATGATAGCGATTTTTGTATTTATGGAAGGCTATCCGGTTATAAAGAAGGTGGGACTTATCAATTTTATTTCGGGAAGACAGTGGAAGCCGCTCTCGGGAGTTTTTGGGATATTTCCCATGATTGTTGGGAGTGTAGCCGTCACTTTTGGCGCTCTCATAATCGGAGTGCCGCTCAGTCTTGCCACGGCCATATTTTTGACGGAGTTTGCTCCAAAAAAAGCAGAGGCTGTAGTTAGGCCAGCCATTGAACTTTTGGCCGGCATTCCTTCAGTCATATACGGTCTTTTCGGCATGACCACCATAGTACCCATCATAAGAGCAATTGAAATCAGGCATTTTTCCCATCAGCTGCCACCCCAGCTTCAGGCCGGGTACAGCATCCTGGCAGCATCCATAATTCTCGCCATCATGATTTCGCCCACCATCATAAGCATATCCGAGGACGCCATCAGGGCGATTCCCAGGGAATTAAGGGAAGGCTCTCTCGCCCTGGGCGCCACTCAATGGCAGACGGTTTCCAGGATTGTCATACCCACCGCCAGGTCCGGAATTTTTGCCGGCATAATTCTCGGCATGGGAAGGGCCATCGGAGAGACAATGGCCGTCATAATGGTGGCGGGTAACACCGTGAACATTCCGACTTCCATCTTTTCCCCGGTAAGAACCCTCACCAGCAACATTGCCGTGGAGATTGCCTATGCGGCGGCAGGACCTCATACTCAGGCTCTCTTCGGAACGGGCATCGTGCTTTTCGCGATGATCATAGTGTTGAACATTGTCGCGTTGAAAGTAGCGGGCAAGGGGGTAAATTAAAAGTGAATCCCAAAACGGAAGAGAAATTGGTAAAAATCCTGCTGTGGATCAGCGCTCTGTCTACCGTCGGCGTACTTCTGGTAATCCTGTTTTATATCTTATCCCGCGGCGTAAAGATGATAAATTATGAGTTTTTGACCGACGTTCCCAGAGCCATGGGGAAAGAAGGGGGCATTTATCCCGCCATCGTTGGCACCATATTTTTCACTCTCTTTACCATGCTTTTTTCAATCCCCCTCGGGATTTCGGCGGCGGTTTACCTGACCGAGTACTCCCGCCAGAGCTTCTGGGTCAAATTGATAAGATTCGGCAATGAAGCGCTATCGGCGGTGCCGTCCATCGTTTTTGGCCTTTTCGGATTTGCGTTTTTTGTGGTTTTACTGCACCCGGTGACCCGTGGGTGGTCCATAATATCGGGCGCTCTCACCGGCACTTTTATGATCCTGCCCGTGCTGATAAGATCTTCGGAAGAGGCTATTAAATCTGTCCCCAGAGAATACAGGGAGGGAAGTTACGCTCTGGGAGCCACCAGATGGCAGACCGTCACCCGGGTGGTATTACCGGCGGCCATGCCGGGCATAGTAACCGGTGTAATCCTTGGCATTGGGAGAATAGTGGGGGAAACCGCGGCGCTGCTTTTAACTCTGGGCGGTTCGGTACTGGTCCCCACCTCCATTTTTGACCCTGCCAGGACACTGGCGCTCCACATATATCTGGTGGCCATGGAAGTCGGTGCCATGGATGTGGCCTTCGGTACGGCCGCTGTGCTCATCATAACGGTGCTGGCGTTAAATCTCATGGCCCATTTTGTCAAGAGCCGGTTTGCAGCGGTACGCTGACCTCACACAAGCCCCAGGAGACGGGCGGTCTGGGCCACGACGAAGCATATTATTATCCCCGTCAGGGTGGGCATAAAGAAGGCAATAAAGGACCATTTCCGACTCTGAGTTTCCTTTAATATGGTGAGCATGGTGGTGCCGCAGGGAAAATGGTTCAGCGAAAACAGCATGGTGCACAGGGCTGTTAGCCGGGTCCAGCCGTTTGCCGTCATTACATCTTTCAAAGCCGAAAGACTGTTGAGTTCGAGCATCGACCCTGCCGATAGGTAACTCATGACGGTTATTGGAATTACTATTTCATTGGCGGGGAACCCCAGTATAAATGCCGTGAGTATATACCCGTCCATACCCAAGAGATAGGCGAAGGGCTGGAGGAACCGGGCACAGCGGTCAAGGATACTCAAACCGCCCACCGAAGTGTTGGCCATGAGCCATATGATTGCTCCGGCCGGGGCCGCCACCGTCGCCGCACGGGCCAGCACGAACATGGTGCGGTCCAGCAGGGAACGCACCAGTATCCTGACCACCTGGGGCCTCCGGTAGGGAGGCAGTTCCAGGGAAAAGGACGACGGCACCCCTTTAAGCAGTGTCTTGGATAATATGAAGGATGCCCCGAGTGTTGCAATTACGCTCGATACTACGGCTCCCAGAAGGGTGACGGCCGCGCTCAGAGATTGAAACGCTCCGGTTGACCCTGCAAAAAATATGGCGGAAAGCGTTATCAGTGTTGGGAAGCGCCCGTTGCAGGGGACGAAATTGTTGGTGATGACGGCAATAAACCTCTCCCTTGGGGATTCTATGATCCTGCAGGCGGTGACCCCGGCCGCATTGCAGCCGAACCCCATGCACATGGTAAGCGCCTGTTTCCCATGGGCGCAGGCCTTTTTAAAAAAATTATCCAGGTTAAAAGCAACTCTCGGAAGGTAACCCAGGTCTTCCAGCAGAGTAAAAAGGGGGAAAAATATGGCCATGGGGGGCAACATTACCGATACGACCCAGGCCAGAGTGCGGTACATTCCCAGGACCAGCAGGCCGTGCAGCCATCCCGGCAGCCCTGCCCAGAGAAAGAAATCTGTCAGCCTGCCTTCAAACCAGAAAAAACCCGCAGCCAGGAGATCCGACGGGTAATTGGCGCCGACAATGGTTATCCAGAGTACCATCCCCAGAAGGGCGGCCATTATGGGGAACCCCAGGATTTTTGAAGTCAGGACGTCGTCTATTTTCCTGTCCAGCCGGCTGTAGGAGCTGTGACCGGCGACGACCGCACTGCCGGCTATTTCTTCCGCCAGTTTTACGATGCGCGAAACCAGCACATCCCTCAGATGCTCGGAATCCACATTATGTTCATGCAACGATTTTTTAACCTGATCAAGAAGCACGGTCAGCTCATGATTTTGCTGCGGTGCACATCCCGGATACATCCCGGAGGATTCAAGCCGGGCGAGATCACCTTCAATAAAGCGGAGGGCCGCCCATCTGGCGTTTACAGTCAACCCCGCAATTTTTGCTATATGCGTTTCAACGAGTCTGACATTGCTTTCGATAATTTCGTCGTAGATTATGACCGGCGGACAGCATTTTATTTCTCCCACAGCCACTGCATGGATGGCTTCTTTTAATTCATCCAAGCCTTCTCCATCCCTGGCGCTGGTGCCCACCACGGGTACGCCGAGCAGTTCTGACAATTTTTTCAGGTCGACCCGTATATTTTTTCTTCTGGCCTCATCCATGAGATTGACGCACAGCACAACTCTTGATGTTATTTCCAAAACCTGCAGCGCGAGAATCAGATTTCTTTCCAGGCACGTGGCGTCGGCCACCACCACGGTGACGACAGCTTTGCCTGAGCAAATAAAATCTCTGGCAACCTCCTCTTCCACCGAACCGGCCATCAGTGAATAAGTTCCCGGAAGGTCCACCAGCACGAATTTTTTGTTTTTATATGAAAATACGCCCCTGGCGTTGGCCACAGTTTTACCCGGCCAGTTTCCCGTATGCTGGTTTAATCCCGTCAGGCTGTTAAAGACGGTGCTCTTTCCGGTGTTGGGGTTGCCGGCCAGTGCCACAACAAGGCTGTCGCCTGCCGTCGTGTCGGGTCGAAAATTTTCTTTCAGGGTTCCCACCCAGGTGGATTGACCGGTCAGGCCCATAGTAGCACCTCCTTTTCAGCAGATTTCCACCAGTATTTTCGACGATTCCTCCGTCCTGAGGGCGATTACCGCACCCCTGATCTGAAAGGCCACCGGGTCTCCCAGAGGGCTTTTTCGGAGGGCTTCCACCTTTGTTCCGTCTATAAGGCCCAGGTCCAGCATCCTCCTTCTGGCCCCGCCCTCGGCGTTTATAACCCTGACCTTACCGGAACTGCCCGGCGGCAGCATATTTAAGGGAATTAAATTTTTCTTCATGGCGGTGTCCTCCATCAGCAGGTGATATTTTTTTCCCGTCATTCATAAAATTAGTGGTGGGAAAAATTATTTCCTAAAATTAATGTATGATTTCGGCAGGGTATGTGTTACCGCCGAATTTGTTCGGGAAGGCTGGGCAGGATGAAGAAAAAAGAGTTTTTTACATTCAGGGGTTACGAGATGCAGAGAAAAAATAAAATGTACCTGACGGCCAGCATGGAGGATTACCTGGAAATGATAAGCCGGCAGTGTGAAGGCAATAGAATTGTGCGGATCAATTCCCTGGCCGAACAGTTGAACGTACAGGCGCCGTCGGTAACCAAGGTGGTTCAAAAACTGGCGAAGATAGGGCTGCTGGCGTATGAAAAGTATGGAATCATACAGCTGACGGAAAAAGGAAAGAAAATCGGCGATTTTCTGTTGGCCCGGCACAGGACCATAGAGACCTTCCTGCGGCATATTGGCGTAAGGGAAAGCTGCATCCTGAAAGAAACCGAAATGATAGAGCATTACCTCAGCATAGATTCCGTCAGGAATATAGAGTTACTCAATGAATTTTTCACTAAAAATCCGGATATAGTCGAAAGATTGAAGAAATTTATAATTGCACGGGAGAATGAGGGGTTTGGCATTTGCAACGCGGCAAAAGAGCTACATAAGATGCTGTTTTCGGAGGAGGGCCGCAATTGAAGAGCTTGACAGCCGGCTCGCGTTATTATTTTGGCAGCGGTATTTATGACAATGTGATGGTGCTGACCGCCCTATCCGGATGATCCGGTGGTGGATACTGCCGAGGCAATTGTTACACTGAATAAATTGGGCATGGACCCTGCAAACTGGAAAAGCAGCCAGGGCTTCACTCCTGTTGACTACATGATGCAGAAAGCACTGAATTCCGATGGCAGTTTCGGCGCAAAATGGCGCTGGCACAAAAAGTTTCTGCAGAATAAATCGGCAATTTAAAACCCCGATAGTTTTACAACCATCGGGGCTTTTTGTGAGAGAATGGCGGAAATGCGGCCTTTAATTCTGCTCGGTGATTTCATATATGACTTTGATTTTCCTTTTGGCCTTTCCGGTCCTATACCTGTATACCCGGTTAGAGTAACCTTTTTTACAATGAGGGTTTTTATTGCCGGAAGCCGGTGCACTGGTTCTTTTTGGAGATCCCGTATAAAATCCGGGATTTTTGAGTTTTAAACCGGTTGGATTTTTAGAAAATTTATGAGGTGTGAAGCCGCCGGAAAAATTCCGGTTAACTTCCCGTAAAATTTCGTCGAGACTCGGTATGGTGTTTTTGATGTTCTGAATAACATTAAAATAATTGTGTGGCCTGCAGATAAAATTGAATACATATATCGCCGCCGGAAAATTTCCTCGCCCTTTGTCTCCCTGATGACGGGGCATGTTGAAAAAGTTGTTGGCATTGGGCATATCAGCTCACCCCTCTTCTTAAAAGTGATGTTCTGGTTGTTCTATATAGTAAATTTTACAACATATTATAGAACTTTCAATAGATGGTTTAAAATAATTTTGCCGCATGAAATGTTTTCATGTGATGAAATCGGGGCTTTTTCCATGCCCGCGACCCTCGGTTTTTTAATTTAAAAACCGATCGATTTTTTTAATCAGCAGGAATTTAAGAAAACATAAAGAACAATTTTTAATATATTCAATCAGGTCATGTTCAATAGGTGACGGGAAAATTAAAATAATCGATTGGGAGAATGTAAAAAATGCAAAACAAAATAAAAGTGTGGGTTGCGGAGCATTTTCCCGCATTGACCCACCGTAACTTCAGGATTTTCTGGACCGGCCAGTGCGTTTCCCTCATTGGCACATGGATGCAGAACATCGGGCAATCCTGGCTCGTGCTTAAAATTACCGATTCCTCTTTTAAACTGGGCCTGGTTAGCGCCCTCCAATTCACACCGGTGCTGCTGTTCTCCCTTTTCGCGGGAGTTTTCGTGGACAGGTTTCAAAAAAAGAAAATACTGCTTTTCACCCAGACTTCTTTAATGATTCTGGCCTTTATCCTGGCCACCCTCACGGCCACAAATCTCATAAAATACTGGCACATATTGATTCTGGCCACGATTCTTGGCTTTGTAAACAACATTGATATGCCGGCGAGGCAGGCTTTCATCGTTGAACTGGTGGGGAAGGAGGACCTGATGAACGGTATAACCCTGAACTCCGCCATATTCAACGCAGCCAGGCTCCTGGGCCCCGCCGTGGCCGGATTTGTAATGGGCCTGTTCGGCATTGCGGTGTGCTTTTATTTAAATGCCCTCAGCTTTATCGCCGTAATTTGCGGCATTTTAATGATCCGAATACCGCCGAAATCCGGAAACGATACGCCGCCGCAGAAAACTTCTAAGCCCGTCCTTGATAACATAAAAGAAGGGCTGAGATACATTCGAAAAACGCCGGTGGTTTTTATTACCGTTATGCTCATTGCCATGATAAGATAAGTACGTTTTCATTGAATTTCAACGTACTGGTCCCGGTGTTGGCCAAAAAAGTCTTCTCGCTTTCGGAGCAGGGGTTCGGCCTCATGATGTCGTCTCTGGGCGTCGGCGCGCTGGTTGGATCCGTAACGCTGGCGGCCACCGCTCACCGGCCGTCCCCAAAAATCCTTATAGGTGCGGCTTTTGGACTCTCGGCATCCCAGATTGTCCTGGCGTCCATCAAAGCCCGGTGGCTGGCCATGCTTTGCCTGGCTTTCACCGGCTGGATGATGGTGACTTTCACGGCCTCGGCCAACAGCACTATTCAGGTAAATACGCCGGATTATCTCAGGGGAAGGGTGATGAGTGTCTATTCCCTGGTATTCGGCGGAGTGGCCCCCATAGGCAGCCTGTTTTCAGGCTACCTTTCGGGCAGATTTGGCGCCCGGGTGGCCTTTGCCGCCGGAGGTATCATAGGCTGCGCTGCTGCGGCATACGCCATGGTCCAGTTCCTGAAAAGACAAGAAGCGGCCTGTTGATTATGCCCTTCCGCTGCAGCCGAGCACGTTCCTTATCTTGTGCTTTACCATCTCTTTTATGGCTTCACGGGCCGCGCCCAGGTATTTTCTGGGGTCGAATTCCGGCGGATTTTCCGCCAGGTATTTGCGCACGGAGGCTGTCATGGCAAGGCGAAGGTCGGTGTCTATGTTTATCTTGCAGATGCCCATACCGGCGGCTTTTTTAAGCATTTCCTCCGGAACGCCTTTTGCCCCGGGGATATTTCCGCCGTATTTGTTGCAGAGCTCCACGAACTCCGGCAGGACGGTGGAAGCCCCGTGCAGCACCAGCGGAAATCCCGGAAGCATTTTTGTGAGCTTCTCCAGGCGCTCAAAATCCAGCCTGGGCTCCCCCTTGAATTTATATGCCCCGTGACTGGTGCCTATGGCCACGGCCAGGGAATCCACTCCCGTCCTCTCCACAAACTCCACCGCCTGGTCGGGGTCTGTGAAAGTGGCCTCCCGGTCGGACACGCTGACATTGTCTTCAATACCGGCAAGCCTGCCCAATTCCGCCTCGACCACAACCCCCCTCTCGTGGGCGTATTCCACGACTTTTCTGGTAAGGGCGACATTTTCCTCGAAGGGCAGTTTTGAGCCGTCTATCATAACGGAAGTAAAGCCGTCGTCAACACAGGCCCTGCAAATCTCGAAGTTCTCGCCATGGTCCAGGTGGAGCACTATGGGCAGACCCGTATCTTCCACCGCCGCCTCCACCAGCTTTTTGAGGTAGACGGGCTTTGCGTACTTCCTCGCCCCCGCGGAAACCTGGAGAATCAGGGGGGCGTTTTCCTCTTTTGCAGCTTCCACAATCCCCTGAATTATTTCCATGTTGTTGACATTAAAGGCGCCTACGGCGTAATGACCCTCATAGGCCTTTTTAAACATTTCCTTTGATGTGACAAGCGGCATGATAAAACCTCCTCAAATTTATTTTTTCCATTTACTGAGCTTAACAAAAAAATTATCCAACTTGTAATACTAAAAGAATTATATAACACTCTATAAATATCTACAATAATAAATATATACTAAAGATCGGCTTGTTATCTGCCTCAACGAGGTACCATTTACAAAAAATTCAAGAATTGATATGATTGGAATAGACGGAATGAGAGGTTTTAGACCGGCTTTTTGGGCAGGCCTTTTGCGCGGCTGAAAGTGCTTATCATTAAAAATCCGGTGAGGTGTCTTTATGGCAAAAACCGCAAAAGATTTGACTTCAGATGATATGGAACAATATCGCAATTTTTTAAAGGAAAAAGAAGAGAAGGAAAAAATGGATTTGCAGCAGAGATACTATAAGGCATGGGATATAGCCAGAAAAGCCGCCAAGATATTGTATGACAAATACTGTGCAAAAAAGGTCTTCGTGTTCGGCTCATTGACAAATCCTGAAAAATTTACAAAATGGTCTGATATCGACCTGGCTGTTTGGGGTATACCCGACGATTTCTTTTATAAGGCTGTGGCTGAAATGATATCTTTAAATTCCGAAATTAAAATTGATTTGGTTGATCCTGAAGAGTGCGGTGACGATTTGAAGAAAGCCATTGAAAGGGAGGGCTTAAAAATATGATTAATAAATACTTTACCCTGATGGGACGGATTGAACAGGAACTTTCAGAGATAAAAAAAAGTGTCGAGCGGGCGACAAGCGCATGGGATAAAGCAAGAGAACTGGGAGATTTTCTATATTTGGACAGTGTCGCCTTAAATTTACATGATTTTTATAGCGGCTTGGAGAGAATATTTGAAAGAATTGCTGAAGACATTGATGAATTAAAACCCTCCGGAAATAGCTGGCATCAGGAATTATTAAAACAGATGGCCACCGAAATACCCAGAGTCAGACCGGCTGTTATTTCCGGAAATTTGTTACAGACGCTCGATGAATACAGAGCTTTTCGACATATAGTCAGAAATGTTTACGCTCATAATTTTAAGATGGATAGGATTCAAAAGCTTGTAGAAAATGTTGAAGAAGTATTTAAAGAAGCTGAGGAAGAGCTCCATGGGTTTTGTGAGTTTTTAAAGAAACTGCATATAAATTAAATAAAGGGGCTGGCAGGATGTCAGGTTATGTCGCGGGAATAGATCTTGGTGGCACAAAGATTGCAAGTTGCATAATGGATGCCGGAGGCAGAATACTGGCCAGGGAAACCCTCCCCACTCTGGCTCACGAAGGGCCCGATGCCGTTGTCGGCAGGATGAAAAAGGCCGTGTATGATCTTATGGAAAAGACCCACATGGACAAAAAACAAATCGCCGCCATAGGCATAGGGGTACCGGGGCCGCTGGACAGAAAAAGGGGCATTGTGAAAAATCCGCCCAATCTGCCCGGCTGGCGTGATATACCACTTATCGCCCTGATGCGGGAAGAATTTGACCTTCCCGTAGTTATGGAAAACGACGCCAATGCCGCGGCTCTGGCGGAGAATTTATACGGGGCGGGAAAAAACGTGCGAAACTTTATGTACATAACTGTGAGCACCGGGATAGGCGGGGGCTTTGTGGTGGACGGCAAACTCTTGACCGGAGAATACGGCAATGCGGTGGAAATAGGCCATACCACCATAAACTTTGACGGTCCAAGGTGCGGGTGCGGCAACAGGGGCTGCTGGGAGGCTTACGCTTCGGGCACGGCACTGGCGAGGTTTGCCAGAGAAGGAATCAGGGGCGGAAGGAACAGCAGGCTTGTTGAAATGGCGGGGCAGGAAGGCATTAAAGCCGAGCACGTGTTTGCCGCGGCAAAAGAAGGCGATGAATTTGCCCTTGAACTTATAGAAAAAGAGGCGTTTTACCTGGGGGTCGGCCTTGCCAATGTGATAAACGCTTACAACCCCGGCCTGATTGCCATGGGCGGGGGCCTCACCAACGAATGGGACATGTTTTACGAGACCATGATTCGCGTGATGAAAGAGAGGGCTTTAAAGGCGAATACGGCAGATCTCCGGGTGGTGAAAGCCGCGCTGGGCGCCGCTGCGGGTATAATCGGAGCGGCTGCGGTGGCATGGAGCACGCAAAAATAAGGTGCCGGCGGGGATGCCGGTTCCTTTAATATTTTAGAAAAATCGGGCGATAAATAGTTCGGGCTTTATCAGTATTTCCGATCTCTGCAGAGATCAAAAAGCAGTAATTTATAAGATGAATTGTATACAATATGCAGCGAAGTCGGAAAAGTGGAAATTGCAATGAATTGCAACAAGATTCAGGAAGGACTTTTTAAATATATGTCGAATATTAATAACAGCCGGAATTTTTAATTACCATGGTTGTAAATGATATATTAATCCGGCTTTTGGGCTGGGAAAAATAAAAAGAATTAGGGGGGTTCTGTCATGAAAAAATTTTTGGCTTTGACTCTTGTGCTGCTTTTTGTGGCGGGTTTAATCCAGGCGGGATGCGGCCAGCAAAAACAGGCGCAGGAGCAGCCCGCAAAGCAGGATCAAGCTGCTAAGGAAGAGGCCAAAACCGTTAAAATCGGCGCCATACTGCCGCTCTCGGGTTCCGCGGCGGCCACCGGCGTCAAGCTGAAATATGCCATAGAGACGGCCCAGGAAATCATAAACGGAGAGCACCCGGAAATCGGTATGGAACTGGCCAAGAGCGCGGGTCTTTCCAATCTGAACGGGGCGAAGGTGGAATTCATCTTTGCAGACCACCAGGCAAACCCCGAAGTGGCCAAATCCGAAGCTGAAAGGCTCATACAGAATGAAAAGGTGGTCGGCCTCATAGGGTGCTACCACAGCTCCGCCACCAAGCCCGCCAGCCAGGTGGCAGAGAGATTCCAGATACCTTTTGTGGCCGGTTCTTCCAGTTCCGCAGCCCTGACCGAAAGGGGCCTCAAGTGGTTTACCAGGATAGCCCCTCACGACGGCATGGAGACCAAACTTTTCTTTGACTACCTGAAGTTTTTGAACGAAAAGTACAGCGCGGGAATCAAGAAAGTGGCCGTCGTATACATCGATAACGAATACGGTGTGCACGCCTTTGAAATGGTCAAGAAAATCATAGAGAATTACAAAGCCGACGGATTTGAACTGGTGGCCGACATAAAATACCCCGCCAACGTTTCCAATGTGGACACCGAAGCCCAGAAGGTTAAGGCGGCCAAACCCGACGCCATATTCCACGCGTCTTATATCGGCGACATGACCCAGTTTGTGAAGAAATATAAAGAATTAAACGTGGTGCCAAAGGTGGTGCTTTCTTACTGCGGCGGGTATCAGGACCCGCAATTTGTGGTGAACCTGGGCAAGGACGCCGACTATTTCTCGGGACCCAATGCCACCACATCGGCTCTTTTCTCCAAGATGCCGGATCTTGCAAAAATAAACGAAATATACAAAGCCAGGTCTAAAGTTGACATCGACGGTCCCACCCTGGAGGATTTCGCCTCCGCCATGGTCATCGCCGAAGCCATAAACAAGGCGGGCACCACTGAGCCGGCAAAGGTACTCGAAGCCCTAAAAACGCAGGAGTTTGCCGCTCCGTACTTTGTTTCCGGGAAAATTAAATTCGGAGATGACGGCCAGAACATTTACTCGGCATCAGTCATGACACAAATACAGAACGGCGTTTACGAAGCCGTCTGGCCCACGGATTATCAGACGAAGGAACCCATCCCGGCCTTCCCGGATTGGAGCAAGCGTTAATAAACGATATAGGGGCTTGACAGCAAGTTGAGCCCCTTTATTGATTACATAAAGTTTAGGAGGTTAAAAATGCTGTTGCAGGTCATAGCAAGCGGGGTGCTCATCGGATTCGTATACTCCCTGGTGGCCATAGGCCTCACCCTCATATGGGGCGTCATGGACATCATAAATTTTGCCCACGGCGAATTTTTGATGATTTCCATGTATACGGTCTTCTGGATGTACACCCTGCTGAAATTCGATCCTTTCGTATCGCTGCCCGTGGCCGCCTTACTGGTTTTTGTCATAAGTTACCTGACTTATAAAATCATCATAAAGCGGGTCATCGACGCTCCGGGGCTTACGGCTCTCCTCGCCACCTTCGGGCTGAGCCTTTTTATACGAAACCTGGCCCAATTTCTGTGGACGCCCGATTACCGCTTTGTCACCACTTCCCTGGTGGCGGATAAAAAAATAACCATGGGCCCCGTTATAATCGGCCTTCCCCAGCTGGCTGCGGCCGCGGGAAGCATCGTCATGACCATCCTGGTGTTTTATTTCGTGCAGAAGACCAGGACCGGCAGAGCCATACAGGCCACGGCCCTTGACCGGGATACGGCAAAGCTGATGGGCATAGATACTGAAAAAATTTACGCCATCACTTTCGGCATTTCAGGAGCCTGTGTGGGCGTGGCCGGGGCTTTGATGGCCACTTTTTTCCCGGTATACCCCGAGTCGGGCGCCCTTTACAGCCTGCTGGCCTTTGTCATAGTGGCGCTGGGAGGCTTCGGCAACATAAAAGGCGCCCTGTACGGCGGAATAATCATCGGCCTTGCGGAGGCGCTGGGAGGGTTTGCATTGGGCACTCAGTTCAAATACGCCGTAGTATTCCTGATTTATCTGCTGGTAATACAAGTAAGGCCGAAAGGGCTGTTCGGGTGGTGATATGATGAAAAAAATGAAAATTCATCCGCTGGCCGCAACTTTTTTTGTCATCCTCATCCTACCCTTTATGAGCAGCAACATTAATTTTCACCACATAATGATAATGTTTTTAATCTACGCCGGGCTGGGAGAGGCATGGAACATAATAACTGGTTTTGCAGGCCAGACATCCTTCGGGCATGCCGCTTTTTTCGGCATAGGCGCATACACTTCCACCGTGCTCTTTTATAAGATGCATATAAGCCCCTGGGCGGGTATGATTTTGGGGATACTCCTTGCCACCCTGGTGGCCGCGGTGGTGAGTTACCCCTGCTTCAAATTAAAGGGCCATTATTTTGCCATAGCAACCCTTGCCATTGCTGAGATAATAAAGCAGATATTTATAAGCTGGGATTATGTCGAAGGGGCTACCGGCATATCCATCCCCGTGATGGACGAGGGGATTTTGACCATGCAGTTTCACACCTCAAAAATACCCTATTTCCTAATAGCCTTTGCGATTTTTGCCATAGCCGTGCTCACGGCATATTATATCGAACAAAACAAAATGGGCTTCTATCTTAAAGCCATCCGCGAAAGCGGAGAGGCCGCCGAGTCCATAGGAATCGATACGGCAAAATACAAGCTTTTGGCCATGATGATCAGCGCGGCCCTGTCGGCGGCCTTCGGCACCCTTTACGCGCAGTACATCCTTTACATCGATCCGTTCATGGTGTTTTCCATGGACGTCTCGATGAAGATAGTACTGCTCACGGTGCTGGGAGGGCTTGGAAACATATACGGGCCTGTTATCGGAGCCGCCATTCTCATACCGCTGTCGGAGTATACCAGAATATTCCTGGGAGGGACCGGAAAAGGCGTGGACCTCATAATATTCGGTGCCCTGATCGTGGCGGTGGCCTGTTTCGAGCCGGAAGGAATCCTGGGTATCTTCAAAAAAAGGCAGAGGAAGAAAAGAGGTGCGGGTTATGTCAGAGCCAATGCTTGACGTCCGCGGAATTACAATGAAGTTTGGCAGCCTTGTGGCCAACGAAGACGTGAGTTTTGCCGTAAACGAGGGCGAGATTGTAAGCCTCATAGGCCCCAACGGTGCGGGCAAAACAACGCTTTTCAACTGCATCACCGGATTCTATAAACCCCATGCCGGAAAAGTTTTTTTCAACGGCGTCGACATAACCGGAAAGCCGCCGCATTATTCGGCAAATTTGGGCCTGACCAGGACCTTCCAGATTGTAAAACCGCTGAAAGAAATGACGGTCAGGGAAAACGTGATGACCGGGGCTTTTTTGAGGACCTCCAGCAAAAAACAGGCGGAGAAAGCGGCCTTGGAGATCCTGGAACTCACTCATCTGGCGGACAAGAGCGACGTCCCCGCCGCAAGCCTTACCATCGCGGACAAAAAGCGCCTGGAGATAGCCCGGGCCCTGGCCACGAGGCCTAAAATGCTCATGCTGGACGAGGCCATGGCTGGGCTCAACCAGACCGAAATAAAAGATGCCATGGAGCTTTGCCTCAGTCTGAAACGAAAGGGTGTCACACTGCTAATAGTGGAGCACATCATGGAGGCCATTATGCCCATTTCCGACAGGGTGGTGGTTTTAAACGCCGGGAGAAAAATAGCCGATGATGTACCCGAAAAAGTCACGAATAATGAAGAGGTCATCAAGGCCTACCTGGGGGAGAGATACCATGCTAAAAGTAAAAAATCTTAACGCTGGATACGACGGTGTACCGGTGGTCTTTGACGTGTCTTTTGAGGTGAATGAAGGAGAACTGGTCTCCATAGTGGGTTCCAACGGCGCCGGGAAGACCACCATCCTCAAGACCCTGTCGGGCCTTTTGAAACCTTTTTCCGGCGAGATCGAGTTTCTGGGCAGGCGAATAGACAGGATGCCGGCCCACGAAATAGTAAAGTGCGGCATCGCCCACGTGCCGGAAGGAAGGCATGTTTTCGGGAAGATGACGGTACTGGACAACCTGCTTCTGGGGGCCTATACCCTTGAAAACCGGGAAGAGATTGTAAACAGGCTGAAAGAGGTTTATGAAATATTCCCCCGCCTGAAGGAACGCGAATCCCAGAAAGCCGAAACCCTTTCCGGCGGAGAGCAGCAGATGCTGGCCATAGCCCGCGGGCTCATGTCAAAGCCCAAACTCCTCATGGTGGACGAGATGTCGCTGGGGCTCATGCCCATCCTCGTGGACAGGGTCATGGAAATATTGAAAGAAATCAGCAGGCAGGGCTTAACGGTGCTGCTGGTGGAACAAAAGGTCCAGGAAGCCCTGGAAATGGCCGACAGGGGATATGTGCTCCAGACCGGCCGCATAATAGCCGAAGGCACGGGAAAAGAACTTCTGGATAGCCGCATGGTTAAAAAGGCATATATGGGAATGTGAAAAAAGACCCCGCACGGATAATCGAAGCGGCCTGATACAAAGGTGCCCTCCTTCCAGAAAAGCATCTGGATCGACGGGCCCTTTAATCATTCAGCCCAATTTTCAATGATAAGTTCCGGGATTCTGCCGAATTCGTTCACATTGTTCGTCACCAGAATAAGGTTTTCGGAAATGGCATGGGCGGCAATCAAAAGGTCATATGCTCCAATAATCTGTCCTTCTCTTTCAAGGGCTGTTCGGATTTCTCCATATTTTATCGCTGCCCTGTCAGAAAAAGGCAGTATCTCGAGAGGCGCCAGAAAGGCGGCTAACGCAATTTTATTTTTTTCTCTGTATTGACTTTTTTGAACCCCATCTTCAAGCTCAGCCAATGTTATTGAGGATATACAGACATCGCCTATTTCCAATTTTTTCAATGTTTCTAAAACCTTGATAGGCTTCTTCTTAATAATATAAATGCATATATCTGTATCAAGCATATACTTCATTAAAATTCATCCCTTTTCTAAAATTCATCCCTTTTCTGAAGTTCGGGTTGACTCCTATCTGGAAAGTCTTCAGAAAAGTATTTAAGGCTACTTTCAAGGCTTTTCCATGCGCTTTCTTTAGGAATTAAAATAACGATGTCGTCAAGTTTTTTTATGAATACTTCGGAACCTTTAAAGCGATACTGTTTTGGCAAACGGACAGCCTGACTTCTCCCATTTTCAAAGATTTTGGCTACATCCACGGAAATCATCTCCTTGACTATTGGTATATACCATACCATATACCAATAGCTTCAATCTGTCAATTATATTCATAGTGATAGGGCTATTTTTTGTAGTATTGGTTATTATCGGCGTATATGTGAAAAATCTGATTAAGGGGATTGAAGACTACTTTACGGCCGGTCACAGAATGCCCTGGTGGCTGGCGGCTATTTCCCACCATATGTCGGGGTACAGCGCCTTTGCCTTTATAGCATACGCCAGTGTTGCATATAAAGTGGGTTTTCCGATTTACACCCTTTGGGCGGTGACTATCGCCATCGCAATGGTCATGGGTGCTCTTGTGTTTGCACCGCGCTGGACCAATCTCGGCCTTTACAAAAAGGTTGTTTACACCGCTGGAAATTATGGAGCCGCGGTATGGTCTCCTTCTTCATATTTAAGTATCCCATGCATGGCTCATGGACTCTGAACACCGGCGGCTCATTGCTCATAACGGCTATCGTTTTTATAGCTGAAGGCTATATTTCCAAGATGCCGCCTGAAAACAGGCTGAAGTGGATGAAATCTTTGAGATACTGGAAAGAAAACGATTATAAACATTTATTTAAACAAGATAAAATTGTTATGAGCCACGTCAGCGTAAAGCCCGGGGAGCGTGTTCCTCCTCATGTACACGACAATGAAGAGCAGACCTACTGGATAATTAGTGGAAAAGGGTATGCCGCACCGTTGAAAAATTAATCGAGAGAGGTATAGATCCTCCGGTAATCGTCAGCGTAAATACTCCCGATGCGGGGAAGAGAAATCAGCGCTACTTTGAAAAATACTACAATGTCTTAAAAAGATTATAAGGTTTTATCTTTACAGTTTAAAAAACCGGTATTATTATTTTAAGGAGAGATGGAAGATGAGTAAAGAAACGGAGTTCTATTTAAAGAAAGTAATAGATTTGTTCTCTGTTATTGAGAGGGAGAATAAAGTTGCGATTGACAGAGCTTCGGATATAATGGTGGAGGCCATAGAAAAAGACAGGTTAATTCACGTGATAGGCCCCGGGGGGCATTCCAATATTGGAGCTGAAGAAATGTTCTACAGGGCGGGCGGTCTTGTGCCTGTAAACCCCATACTTGATCAGGGAACCGCTCTGATCTGTGGAGCTTTTCGATCAACGGTGATTGAAAGAACTCCCGGTTACGGCAAAGCAGTGCTCGATAGCTACGGAGTGGGCGGCGGTGAATAGTTGACGTTTTTGTAGACAGCCATCTGCCACTGGGCGACGCTGTTGTTGAATTTGAAAATTTTGGGGAAAAGGTAGCACCTACATCAACTCTTGTCAACAGTTTTACGGTAAATCTACTGGTCGTTGAGACCGTAAGAAAATTGCTGGAAAAAGGCATAAACCCGCCGGTCTGGCGCAGTGCCAATATGCCAGGTGGAGATGAAGCAAATAAAAAGTATTTTGAAAAGTATATGGGGAGAATTAAACATTTGAGATAGTTTAAATAGAAAGGCATGGCCATGAACTATAACGGCTTACTGGAATCCATTGCGACAATAATCATACTTACGGGAATTGGCTTTTTGGCGGCGAAGCTTGGAATAATTAAGCAAAATGATACAAAAGCCCTTTCCAATCTGATTTTTTATATAACTTCCCCGGCTCTGATACTTTCCAACGTCACAGGATATTTTACCCGGGACACGGTACTGTCATCTCTCGCCGTTCCTCAGTTTGCCGTACTGATGACTCTCCTTTCGTTAATTGCGGCATATGCAGTTGGAAAGATAATTAAAATTGAAGATCAAACGCAAATAGATGTGTTCTACCTGACCGTTTCCTTTTGCAATACGGTGTTTATTGGGTTACCTATTGTGACGTCCATATACGGTGAAAGCGCGGCCGGTTTTGTGTTTTTCTATGACCTGGGTTCGGGGATGGTACTCTGGACGCTGGGGATGAAACTTGCCTGTAAGGGCTGTTGCACAGGTGAATATGAAAAATCACAGGAGGCTGGGAACTCCTTAAAGGGATGTCTTTTCACACTGGGTCGCTTTTTAAAGAACCTCATCAACCCACCCCTGGTAGCGCTGACCGTGGCCGTTTTTATGGTCATGCTGGAAATTCCCTTGCCGGGCATAATAAGCAGAACGGCAAAGACTGTGGGGGATATCACCATCCCCCTTTCCATGTTGTTTATAGGGATGGCCGTAGGCCATTCTCGTATTTCCGGGGAAATATTCGATACCCTGGTAATGTGGGCGGCCTTTATCAGGCTTATAATCTCCCCCCTCCTGGTGGGAGGAGTCGTATATTTTGTGCCGGTTCCTTTGATTCTCAAAAAGGTAATTACCATTGAGGCCGCAATGCCCGTCATGATGTTTACAGCCATTCTGGCCGATAAGTACAATAAACATTCGGAGTTTGCGGCTAAAACGGTTTTAATCACCACATTTCTTTCCATGGTTACAATTCCGGCGGTAGTTTATTTGCTGGAATTGATTTACTAGATTAGAACAAGAAATCCCTTGAAAAGTTGGAGGCATGAATGATGAGCAAAATCACCACTTTCAAATCAGACAATCTGCTGATTAATATATATAATAATCGCAAAGAATTAGGGTATGCCGCCGCCAGTGACACCGCCTCTAAAATAAAAGAACTTTTATCTCATAAAAAAGAACTAAACATGGTATTTGCAGCGGCGCCGTCCCAGGACGAGTTTTTGGAAGAACTTACGAAAATCCATGGCATACAGTGGCACAGGATAAATGCCTTCCACCTGGATGAATACATCGGCCTTTCGGAGGACGCACCTCAGAGGTTTGGCAGGTATTTACATGACAGGATTTTTTCTAAAGTGCCTTTCAAATCTGTAAATTACTTAAACGGCAATGCAGAGGATATTCAGGCGGAATGTGAGCGCTACGGGAAACTCATGCCGGGTAAAAACAAAGCCGTGGCGGTAAAATCCGCAGTGGAAAGCCCGGTTTCGGAAAAATGCCCCGCATCTATTTTGAGAAAGCACTCCAACGCCGTGCTGTACCTGGATGAAGATTCGGCATCCGAGTTGGAAGTTGCCAAAAATTGATATGTGGTTATGAGGTGATGGCCGTGAAATTGCTTATTAAAAACGGAAATATCCTTACCCCCTTCCGTGAGATTACGGGCGGTGGGCTGCTGGTGGAAGGTGGCGTAATATCCGAGGTGCTTGAAACGGAGCAGGACGTGCGCAGAGCGGAATCAAAACTTACGGCGGCACAAAAAGACAGTAAAGTCATCGATGCCGGCGGAAACTACATCGCCCCCGGCTTTATAGACATCCACACCCACGGCGCCGGCGGGCATGATTTCATGGACGGCACTGTGGAAGCCATTCTTGAAGCCGCCGGAGCACATATGCGGCACGGCACCACTTCTCTGGTGCCCACCACTTTGACCAGCTCGCTGGAAGACCTGTTCAAAACACTGGACAATTTTAAAAAAGCCAGAGAAAAGCATGACGGTCCGGAGCTTCTGGGCCTTCACCTGGAAGGACCCTATTTTTCCATGGAACAGCGAGGCGCCCAGGACCCCAGATTCATTAAAAACCCCGACAGGGAAGAATACATGAAAATCCTGGATTATTCAGGAGATATCATCCGCTGGACCGTGGCGCCGGAGCTGGAAGGGGCCCTGGAAATGGGAAGTGAGCTCAAAAGCCGGGGCGTACTCCCATCGATAGGACACAGCAACGCCATCTACGAGGATGTGCAAAGAGCGTTTGAAAACGGTTTTACGCATGTTACCCACCTGTATTCCGGCATGTCAATGGTACGGAGAATTAACGCCTACCGCTATGCCGGGGTGGTGGAGAGCGCTTTCCTGATCGACGATATGACTGTGGAAATCATAGCCGACGGCAAACATCTGCCTCAGAGCCTGCTTAAGCTCATATACAAAATAAAAGGCCCCGACAGGATATGCCTGGTCACCGACTCCATGCGGGCCGCGGGCATGCCCGACGGCGAGTATATCCTGGGAAGCTTAAAAAGCGGTCAAAAGGTAATAGTCGAAGAAGGAGTGGCCAAGCTCCCGGACCGCAGTGCCTTTGCAGGCAGCGTGGCCACCGCCGACAGGCTTGTGAAGACAATGGTGGAAATAGCCGGTGTCCCACTCATCGATGCTGTAAGAATGATGACCAGCACCCCCGCACGGATTATCGGAGCGGCCGGGCGAAAAGGTGTCCTCGCACCCGGGAAGGATGCGGATATTATAATCTTTGACGAAAGGATAAATATCAAAACCGTCATAACGAGAGGAACCGTCAGGTTTAATTCTTGAAATAAATCCCATAACAATGGCATAAACGGGCAGCATGATGCTTTTTAGCTTTTCGGCTTTGGCCCCCTATGACCCTTTTACAAAATGGTCAGGGGGGTTTTTGCAATTTTTATAGAAAGAGAAAGATTAAGGGACGAAAAAGAAGGTTTTTGGCACATATTGTAGAATAATATCCATTAATGCATAAATAAAAGGCGATAAAAATCTATAAATATGGTGCAAAGCTTATGGGCTTGCAGGAAATTACAAAAAGCATACTTGATGTTTTGTTCCCCCCCAGGCCTTACTGCATTGTGTGTTCGGGGAGGCTTAAAACCGGCGAAAGGTTTTTGTGCGGTGAATGTGAAAAAAAGATAGTGGCCATTGAGCCGCCCATGTGCAAAAAATGCGGGAGACCGTTTTGGGGTCGTTACGATGAGAGTGGGCCTTTTGCCTCCCAATTTCTGTGTGGTGATTGCCGGTCAAAGCGCCATTATTTTGTGGAGGCGAGATCCTGCGGGCGTTACGAAGGAGTTCTAAAACACCTCATCCACGAATTCAAATACCGCGGCAGGCGCGACCTTTCGAAATACCTGGGCGGCAGGATGGTTTCCACCTTGAAAACCCTCGGATGGCCGGAGTTCGACTGTGCGGTTCCGGTGCCCCTGCATATAAAGAGGGAAAGAGAGCGGGGGTATAACCAGGCCGCCTTACTGGCCGGCGTACTGGGCCGGGAGGTGAATTTGCCGGTATGCAGAGCCCTTGTCAGGGTAAAACCCACGGAACACCAGACTTTTCTGGATAAAGCCTGCAGGGAAAAAAACCTGACGGGAGCTTTTGCCGCCGCCGGTGGGGTTAACTTAAAAGGCAAAACCGTACTTTTGATTGACGATGTCTATACCACCGGATCCACGGCCGACGAGTGTTCCAGAAGCCTTCTGGATGCGGGGGCGGCAAAAGTGTTTGTTCTGACATGTGCGCGGGGATGATTGAGATTAAAAAAAATCCTAAAAAAATCGATAATATTTATGGAGGCGGTTTGTATGGAGCTCCGCAACTGCCCTGAGTGCGGAAAGCTGTTTGTATACACGGTGAAAAACCTGTGCCCCGATTGTGTGAAAAAGGAAGAAGAAGATTTTGAGAAGGTCCGGGACTACCTCTACGATAATCCCGGTGCCACGATTGAGGAAGTGTCGGAAAAGACCGGAGTTGACAGCAAAAAGGTGCTGGAATTCTTAAGGGAGGGCCGCCTGGTGCTGAAAAATGCCAACGCCGGCATATTGAGCTGTGAGATGTGCGGCGCCCCGATCCTTACCGGCAGGTACTGCGACAAGTGTGCCGGTGATATGAAAAAGAGACTGGATGTCATAAAAAAGAGCCCCTTCGGAGTCAATCAGGATATGAAAGGGAAGATTCATCTCTCCAAGCTTCAAAAAGACGATAAATAGAAAAACATAACGGAAAACGGTCGATTTTGCCCGGTAATCCACCCTTAAACGCCCCTTATCGAGATATTTGGCATTTATCTAAGAATATTTGTTATTCGATAAATAAATTAGGAAATAAAAAAGGGGGCTGCACGGCAGTGAACATCTCTCGCAGTCAACTGGATAGCATAATAAATTTATATAAAACCTGCCCAAAGGAAGCCAAAAGTCGAGATAAGGAAAAAACACGGCAAAACTACACCGACCAGCTGAATATATCAACCTCCGCCATGGAGTTTATGGAGGCCGTAAAAATTGCATCCAGAAGCGACGAGGTAAGGGCCGAAAAGGTGGAGGCGCTGAGGCAAAAGATACAGAGCGGCACCTATGATATAGACGGAAAACTCGTTGCCGAAAAAATCATAGAAGAATTCAGGACCGGCAGACTGGTATAAAGGTAAAGGGGCGAGACGAGGGGGCATTAAAATGGTATCCACAGATAAAAGAGCTGGCGCTTTAATCATGAGTTTATTGAGAGATGAATTAAACGCTTACAAAGAGTTGTTGAAACTCGCCGAAAGAAAAACTGATGTCCTGGTAAAAGGCGATGTAAAGGTTTTAGACGAAATAACAAAAATCGAGCAGGAAATGATTGCAAAGCTCGGCAGAATGGAAGCAGAAAGATATGACCTGGTAAAGCAACTGGCGGAGGCCATGCATAAAGACCCATCAGAGATAACCGCCACCTTTGTAAAAGATGTTCTGCCGCCGCAAGAAACGGAGAATTTTACAAAAATATACCAAGAATTTAAAGACGTATTAAAGAAAATCGACGAAAAAAACAGGGTCAATGAACGGCTTATAAAAAAAGCCCTGGAATATATCAACTTTTCCATAGATCTTTTGACCGGTGCCGGCGAGCCCAAAACGGGCTACGGCGCCGACGGGCAGAGCGCCCGCCAGCGGGCGTTTCATTTTGTAGACAGGAAAGCATGATGAGGCGGTGAAGGAATGTCCAATTTTTTCGGTATTGAAATCGCAAAAAAAGCCCTTTTTGCGCAACAAAGAGCGCTTCAGACAGTTGCTCATAATGTCGCAAATGCCAATACGCCGGGATATTCCCGCCAGCGGGCGGTTATGGAGGCCACGTTCACCAGACCATACGGGGGAATGTATTTCGGAGGAGCATTACAACTGGGTTCCGGAGTAAAAATACAAGATGTAACCAGGATCAGAGATGCGTTCAGAGACATGCAATACAGAGATGAAAACTCCGCCCTGGGGGAATGGGAGTTTCAGGCCGATTCATTGAAGCAGATAGAAGCGGTTTTTAATGAGCCTTCGGATATAGGTATTTCTTCGGTTCTTACTCAGTTCTGGCAATCTCTCGAAGAACTTTCAAAAAATCCGGAGGCAGTGGAAATTAGAGAAACCGTAAAAGAGAGGGCCGTTACGCTCTCAAACACAATAAACCACACCGCAAATCAATTGTATGAAATACTGAATGATGTCAATTTCAGGATATCGGTTAAAGTAGAAGAAGTAAATACTCTTTCAAAGCAGATTAGTGAATTAAACGCCCAGATTCAGCAGCTGGAAATCGCCGGAGTAACCGCAAGCGATCTGCGGGATAAGCGAGATGTGTTGCTTGACGAACTTTCTAAACTTTTACAGATAAATACATATGAAGATGAAAATGGCCAGTTCACCGTAAACGTAGGTGGCACTATACTTGTAAAAGGTTCGGAACATGAGCGTATGAAGTTTGATCAAGGCGATTTGTCTTCCGGCATAAAATGGGAAACGTATAATACTGACGTAAATCTTTCAAAGGGCGAACTCAAAGGCTTAATAAATCTAAGAGATAACAAAATAAAGGCATACATTAACTCGATAAAAACTTTTGCGAAGACCTTCGCCGAAAAGTTTAATGAGATACATAAAGGCGGATTTGACCTGAACGGCGATCCGGGAGTCGAATTCTTTATATTTACGGATTCGGAGTCCGGCGACTTTTTATCTGTTAACAAGGTGATACAGGACGATTTAAGTAAAATTGCGGCTGCCGCCACGAAAACCGGCATTCCCGGGGACAACCGAAATGCAATAAAACTTGCCAATCTAAAATTCGAAAAAATAGCGGAATTGAATGGAACTTTAGACGACTATTATGGAGCATTGATTTCAAGGCTTGGTATAGATTCGCAGGAAGCAAATCGGATGATGGAAAGCCAGGAATTCATGGTAAGCCAGCTTGACCAGCAGCGAAAAGAAATTTCTGCGGTCTCTCTGGATGAAGAAATGGCAAAAATGGTGATGTATCAGCATGCTTACAACGCTGCTGCGAGGGTAGTTACAGCTATTGACGAAATGTTGGATACCGTCGTAAACAGAATGGGCATAACGGGAAGGTAGTGATGTAAATGAGAATAACCCAGGGAATGATTACGGAGTCCTTTATAAGAAACCTCTCGTATAATTTAAGAAGGCTCGGCGAAAAAGAAGACATGCTTTCTTCCGGTAAAAGAGTAAGGATTCCTTCAGACGATCCGGTATCGGCCGTGCTGGCCATGAGATTAAGAGGAACCCTCAAATCTCTGGAACAGTATGTAAATAACGATAGTGATGCATTGACATGGCTTAACAATACCGAGAGTGCCCTGGCAAATACGGGAGATATACTTCAACGCATCCGGGAGCTTACCGTATATGCCAGCAACGGAGCCCTTACCGCGGAAGACAGGAAAACCATCCTTGACGAGGTAACCCAGTTGAAACTCCAGCTTCTGCAGGAAGCCAACACCAGCTATAATAATAGATATTTGTTTGGCAATTACTACACTGACAAACCGCCATTTTACATGGATGTTGACGGGAGTATAAAGGCAAACAGCGCATTTAATTTGCCTCAAAAGGCGGAATTGATTAACGGCGGTGGAACTGGCATAACAGGAGAGGCAGTCGATTTGAACAACCTGGGTGCCAGTGTGACAGTAGGAGAATATAAGATTGTAGTCTCAAATTATGATGGAGTAAGCGGGACTGCCGATATTGAAATAAGAGATAGCATGGATAATGTTGTCGCCCAGAAAACAGGAGTTTCAATCAATTCTGACAACCAGGTAATTGATGGCGTTTCAGGGCCGGCATGGAACTTCGAACTTGACCTGGGGAAGAATCAGATAACCGGCAACGGTACAGCTGTAATAAAATTAACCCAGGATAATATAAAATACAATCTCGGAAGGCTGAATGACATTCAGGTTAACGTCAACGGGAATGAATTATATACGGATATATTTAAGGTGGTAGAGTCAATAGAAAATGATTTGCTGAACGATAATATTTCCGGCCTTTCAAGTAAACTTTCGGATTTGGATAACTGCGTTGATCTGGTTTTAAAATTTCGCTCTCAGGTGGGCGCGAAAACCAACCGCCTTGAGGCCACAAAAGCGCGCCTGGAGTCTAACAACATTGACTTTACGGCACTTCTTTCCAAAACAGAGGATATAGATTTTGCAAAAGTCGTAATGGAATTAAAAATGGATGAAAGCGTTTACAGAGCCGCCCTGGCGGTGGGGGCAAGAATAATTCAACCCACCCTGGTGGATTTTCTGAAGTAAAAAGGATGAAATAGAATGACTTCCACAACTGCCCTGAATATGAGATATACTCTCGACATAAAAATAAAATTCGGTAAGCTCGGTGTGAAAATTGAGCGCGGGGAATTTAATATCCGCCTGCCCGGACCTGAAGACGTTATCCAACTGCGGCAGGAACCGCCCGAATTAAAGTTAAAAACCACATATCCTGAACTGGAATTGAATTTATCCCGTTGCTTTTACGATATGGGATTAAAACCGTATCACGAGCTGGCCAGGGATATATATAATGAGTCCAAAAATTCTATTTTGAATTTCATAGAGAAAAAAGCACGGGAAGGAGATATACTCGCCGATTCCCGGGGGCTGGAGGAATTTCTGAAGATAGTAGAAGAGGAGTCTTTTGGCGGGGAAAAAGAAATAAATACCGCCGCTGTACCCGAAAGTTTTCCCCGCGGTGACTTAAAGGAAGGAAAAGTGGAAATTGAATACATTCCCGGCCGGATAAAGGTAAAGCCCTCTTATAAAACAGGCAGGGTAATTTTTAAAAAGGCAAAAGTGTATATATCACTTGCGGAAAATCCTTATATCAAGATAAAAGCGTTACCCATTAAAACCACTTTTGACAAAAGGGTATGAGAGGTCGTTTTGATGTTCATAAATACAAGAGATTTTGGGAGAATTGAAATAGATGGAGGGGATGTAATAAAATTCCCCGACGGGCTGCCGGGATTTGACGAGCTGCGAAAATTTATACTTTTGGCCCATCCGGGGAATGAAAAGGTAAAATGGCTTCAATCCATTGAGAACCCGGACGTGTCCATTCCCCTGGTAAACCCGGTGGAACTTTTTCCCGAGTATGATCCGATAATTTCGAAAGAAAATTTAAAGAGGCTGAATTTAACTTCTAAAAGAGAAGCCCTGATATTGTGCGTAATAGCGGTACCCGGTGATGCCGGCAGGCCTACCGTTAATCTCAAAGCTCCGGTCGTAATTAACACCCTTCAAAGGGTCGCAGACCAGGTTATAGTCGAAAACGAAAACTATCAGGTAAGACACCCTATTCCTTTAAAAACAAGGGGTGAATGAATGCTCGTACTTACCAGAAAAATCGGCGAAAGCCTTTTAATTGGAAGCCGGATAAAGGTAACAGTGATTGAGATTGAGGGGGATAGGGTTAAACTGGCTGTTGATGCTCCCAAAGATGTAAAAATTCTGCGCGAGGAGCTGTACTGCGAGATTGCCGGGGAGAACAAAAAGGCCGCAAGTGTGGATTATGAAGTTTTAAAAGACATTTTATGAGAAATCAAGAAATTTAAGCATACGAGCATAAAATTTGAAGAAATACCGGAAAAATGCGGTATAAAGCTTATAAGAAGCAAAAATTAGTATTAACGATGGGGCCCTGATTTAACGATAAACAGTATAGAAACAAGATTTTCGGTCCGGCCGGCCGATAAAATACGCCGCAGGGATGCGGAAAAAAATCAGGGAGGATGATTTTTAATGAGGATTAATCACAATATCAGCGCGCTTTTTGCTTACAACAGCCTGCAGAAAACTAATACTGCCATGGACAAGACCCTGGAGAAACTGTCTTCCGGTCTCAGGATAAACAGAGCAGGAGACGACGCTGCGGGCCTTGCCATATCTGAAAAGATGAGAGGCCAGATTTCAGGCCTGAATCAGGCCGCAAGAAACGCCCAGGACGCCATTTCCCTCATTCAGACGGCTGAGGGCGCTCTGAACGAGACCCACAGCATACTTCAGAGGATGAGGGAACTTGCCGTACAGGCGGCAAACGACACCTACACATCCGCAGATAGAGCAAAGATAAAAGATGAAATGATTAATTTAAAACAGGAAATCGATAGGATTGCAGGACAGACTGAGTTTAATAAGCAAAAATTATTAACCGGGAGCTTTAGTGGAAAAATATTCCATATTGGAGCCAACAGCGGGCAAACAATATCACTTAGTATAGCTGCAATGTATGCAAGTGCTTTAAATGCTAGTCTTACTGCAAATAAGATAAATAGTATTGCTGGTGCCAGTGGTCAGAAGGTAGCAGAAACTCTTATAACTCTCATTGATGACGCAATTTCAAAAGTTTCAGATGAGCGTTCCAAACTCGGTGCCAATCAGAACAGGCTGGAGCATACCATAAACAACCTTAACACCGCGGCAGAGAACCTCACTGCAGCGGAATCCCGCATCAGAGATGTTGATATGGCCGCTGAAATGATGAACTTTACAAAGTATCAAATCTTAGCTGAAGCCGGCAATGCCATGCTGGCCCAGGCCAATATGAAACCCCAGTCCGTATTGAAGTTATTGGGTTAATAAAGACAGCCGGTCGGCTGACTCTGTCGGCCGACCGGCTTAATCTTTAACGCAGGGTGGTTGATATGAAGATTGGCCCGAATCAAATTTCCACCTTCAGGGGTGTTCAGAACATTTTGCCGGGAACTGATAGTAAAGAAGTCGTCGATAGAAATAATTATACAAAAGATGTAGCATCTGAAATAATAAGCAGCACAGATAAAAAAGTATTAAGCAACATGGAACTGGATGACGCAGTAAGAAAAATCAACGATACCATAAGAATATTCGACCGGAGATATCATTTCAAAATCGATGAAGACAGCGATAAAATTATAGTCCAGATAATAAACAACCAGACGGGAGAAATAATAAGAGAGGTGCCTCCCGAAGAGGTGTTGAAGCTTGCAGCCAGGATAAAAGAACTGCTGGGGCTTTTTGTGGATGAAAGGAGGTAATGGATGTGAGAGTTTCAGGCCTTGTATCCGGTCTTGACGTGGATACCCTGGTATCACAGCTCATGGAAATAGAGAGAAGACCCCTTTACCTGCTGGAACAAAGGAAAACATCTTATGATTTGAAAAAAAGCCTGTGGCAGGAGATAAATACAAGTTTAGCATCATTAAAGACTACTCTTGACCCATTGCTAGACAAAAGCACCTACAATTCTAAAAAAATTACCATAAGCGATGAAAATATTTTAACGGCTACGTACAATTCAGATGCAGTTGTTTCAAAATATGATATTAATGTCATCACCCTTGCAAGTTTTTTGACCGTGGCAAGCGACAGGCAGGGAGATATAAATGCTTCACTGGGGCTGAGCGGCACCTTTAAAATAGGTGACGGAGCGAAGACCTCAACTGCCATTACAGTGAACAGCACTGACTCCCTGAAAGATATAATGGATAAAATTAATTCAGCGATAGACGCAGATGGAAATAAAATAAACGTAGAAGCTTCGATTGTGGATAACAGGCTCATACTTAAAGGAATCACGGCAAATGACAATATTGTCATATCTGAAGATGTAAATGGGATTTTTGTAAGTCTGGGAGTCCTAAACCCGGACCTTACTACTTTTAAGAACAAAATCAGTGACGCGAGTTACGGTTCGATGCAAGTGAACGGCGTAGCCGTCTCCTTTGACAAAAACACCGGGCTTGAAAATATCATCCCAGGCGTGACTCTAAACCTTAAATCTCAGGGCACCGCCACCCTGGAAATTCAGAGAGATGCCGATACGGCTATTAATGCTGTCAAGCAGTTTGTGGATAAATACAATGCGCTGCTCGATCTGATCAACCGGCGATTGTCTGAAAAACCCATTCAAAATCCTGCTAATGACAGCGAAAGGAAAATAGGTCTTTTAAGAGGAGATTTTAACCTGATAGATATAAAGGGCTCTTTGAGAAAAATGGTTTCCGATCCGGTATCGGGTTTGAACACTTACAATATTTTGGCAAAAGTGGGAATAACGACCGAAAGTACGGATTTTGGAAAATCGGGCAAGCTGATTGTGGATGAAGCTAAATTGAGAGATGTTCTGGAAAAAGATCCGGACGCTGTATACAACCTGTTTGCCTTCCGCCAGGACGTGGACACCGACGGAAAAGTTGAGGCGTCGGAAAAGGGTGTAGCCGAAAGGGTAAAGGATTACGTGGATTTTCTGACAGGTTTTACTTCAGGCATTATCACAAAAAAGCTTTCTTCATTTGACACTATAATAAAAGATTACGATAATCGAATAGAGGATATGGAGAAACGGCTGGATGAAGTGGAACAGAGGTATTACCGGCAGTTTACGGAGATGGAGAAAGCCCTTTCGGCCATGAGAAATCAATCAGCCTGGCTCAACAACCAGATCAACATGTTTAATGGGGAATAGGTGGAATGAACATGGAATCAAAGCCTTATGAGTTGGTGTGGGAAGGGATACTGACAGCTGAGGATTATTTAAAAAAGCTGGTGGAAGCATTAAAGAAAATAGTTGACCTGATTTACGAAGATAAAGAGGGAGAAGCTATTTCGCTGTACATAAACGCCATTGAAGGCATGGACTGGTTTTCCCACATAATTGTAGGTCTGAACACCTGGGGGATAGATGAGGCGGGCAGCTTCAGCGGGATGTTCGGAGAGGAAGTAAATGAATACAAAAATATTTTGACCAACCTCCTTCAGGCATGGGAAAATAGAGATATGGTGTTGATAAGAGACATTACAGAGTATGAACTCATACCCGTTTTAGAGAAATGGGAATGTACGGTGGATGAAGTCATAAAAGCGAGAGCCAACAGGTGAAAACAATGGATTATTTTAAAAACAATATGAATGCGTTAAAAAAGTTCCACCCCCTCGTGTGGGATGAGGTGAAATCAGCAGGGTTTTTACCGGGAGTTGTGGAGGTCGCCCTATCCAGAAAAGGCTTGCCTGTATGCATTTATACCTGTGGAAAACGCAGAATAGTCCTCCACAGCCTTTACGATCCGGTAAAGGAAGCAAAAAAGTTTGTGGAATCTAAAAACATCAAACCGGGGGCAGATGTAGTCCTGTATGGCTTTGGCAACGGTTATATAGTGGAGGAAATTTTGAATCTAATAAGTGCAAATGATAAGATAACGGTTTTCGAGTTAAACCTGGGCATTTTTAGAAAAGCGCTGGAAACCAGGGATTTAACTCGTATTTTTTCAGATAAAAGGTTTGTGATTCATGCGGCTTATTACAAAGAAAGAATACTGGAGGTTCTGAAAAAAGCGCTCGATAAAATTATTTTTGGCGGTGGAAACTTGATAATTCACAGACCGTCACTGGAAACGATACCGGAAGCAATGCTGGATTTAAAAAATGCCCTGACTGATTTTGCACTGGGCGTGGATTCAATAGAACACTTTAAGCCTCAGATGGAAGCCAATATAAAAATAAATTTGGAGGATACTTCCGGTTATTTAAAAGTAAAGGATTTTTTTGGCAGATACCGTATGCCGGCGATAATAGTCTCTGCGGGGCCTTCTCTTGATAAAAACATCCAGCTGCTTCACGAGGCCGGGAATAAAGCACTGATAATCTGCGTCGGCACCGCTTTAAGGCCGCTTATATACAGAGATATATTTCCTGATTTCTGCGTTATAATTGACCCATCTCCCTTTGTATTTGAACAGGTTAAAAATCTAAGCGTTGACACACCGCTGATATTTTTACCCACCGTCAACTGGAAGGTGGTCAAGTGCTACACCGGTCCCAGGATTATGGGAATTCAGGAAGGGATAGACCTGTCTGAGGAATTTAAATCTACCTGGGGAGTTTTAGAGACGGGAGGTTCCGTGGCTACTACTGCGCTGGATGTAGCAATAAAATTTGGAGCAAACCCGGTAATATTTGTGGGCCAGGATCTGGCGTATACGGCACACAAAACACATGCCACCGGCACCGTCCACGGAGACATGGCCATTGATGAAGATTTTTGTACCGTATATTTAAAAGCATGGGGCGGGGCAGGTAAAGTGACTTCGTCGAAGAATTTGTCTTATTACAAAAGATGGATGGAAAGAAGGATATTAAGAGAAAGAGATATAGTTTTTATAAACGCAACTGAGGGCGGCGCGCATATTGAAGGAGCGGTTGATGCTTATTTGAAAGATGTATTAAGCCAGCTTCCAGTTATTAGAGGTGTATAATATGGACTCTTTTTACGAATTGAACTTAAAGGTTTTAAAGGATAAGGATAGTTTTCTATACAGTAAAGTAATTGAGTTTGAGAAAAAAAACAAAACGAAAGAGATATTTGCCGAAGATTCCAAAAACGGCAGCAGGACCATGTATTGCACAAAAGATGGGAAAAGGTTTTATCTGCACAGCGCATATGACCCGCTAACCGAGGGTGAAAGATGGAGTAATAGAGTAGTTTTCAAAAAAGATGATATAATTATTATCCTCGGTGTGGGAATGGGATACCATATCCGGGAGGTTATTGACAAAATAAAAAATGAAGAGGAAAATTTGAAAGAAAAGTTAAACATAAGAGTCATACTGTTAGAGCCGTCAATAGAAAGCTTTGTAACGGCCCTTAAAAACGCGGATATGACCGACTTATTGAATGATGAAAATATTTTGATTTTAGTGGAAGAGGAACCGGATTCGGTAATTGAAAAAATTTCAATGGTTTATAATCCATATACTCCCGAGAAGGTAAATCTTTATGAATATTCTCCTTTCGCAAAGGTTTTTAATGCTTATGTTGAAAGGGTTCGGGAAAAATTTTTTGATTTTTTGTCGAATGCGGTCGTAAACCTGAATACAACACTTTTTTTCTCCAGGTTATGGACGGAAAACCTGTTTAAAAATATACCTCACATAATATCTTCTCCGGGCGTTTCTTCCTTTTTCGGCATGTTTGACAATATTCCTGCCATTATTGTATCGGCGGGTCCTTCCCTTGATAAAAATGTGGAATTATTGAAGGATGTTAAGGGCAGGGCCCTGATAATATGTGTGGGAACCGCCCTTAAAGCCCTTTTAAAAAGAAATATAGAACCTGATGTGGTGATTTCTATCGATGGCGCAGAAGCGAATTTTAAACATTTCCAGGGTATTGAAAATGATTTAAGTAAAGTGCCTTTGATATACGAATTCATGCTTAATTACAAAATTCTGAATGCATTTAAAGGGCCAAAGATAGTTTTTTCATGTGGTCACTTTATGTCCGAATGGATTGTGGATAGATTGAGGAGAGAAGTGGGAGTTTTAAAAGTTGGAGGTTCTGTGGCGTGCCTGGCATTTGACCTGGCCCGAAGGGCAGGTGCAAATCCTGTTATTTTTATCGGCCAGGATCTGGCTTTTACCGATGGGAAAACCCATGCTGCTGGCACGGTCTACGAAAAAAACCGTGTGGAAGCGACTCCAAAAACAGCCAGTTTAATTAAAGTAAAGGACATCTACGGCAATGAAATTTACACCAATTATTCGATGTACACTTTTCTGAAATGGTTTGAAAGAGAGATAAAAGATTCGGACAAATCCATTGAGTTTATAGATGCCACTGAAGGTGGAGCGAAAATAGAAGGCACGACTATCATGACGTTGAGGGAAGCTATAGATAAATACTGCAGAAGAGAATATCCGATCCAGGAAAAAATATTTTCCGCAATAAATTCATTTAATAAGCCTTCACGAGAGGTAATGGAAACTTTTATAAATTCTCTTGTAGATTTAAGTGAGCAGGTTAATTCCCTTGTAAAAGATGCAAAAAAAGGTAGAAAATTTTCCCGGGAGCTTTTTGAAATATACGATAACGGCAGTATCCATTCAGATAAAATTAAAAAAATACTGAGGAAACTCGATAGAATTGACGATGGTATAAAGAACAGCAAGGCGAAAGAAGCCATAGCAATGGCCGTGCAGCCGGTGATAAAATTGATTTATGCCGGTTCCAACGATTTCGAATCTCAGAAGGATGAAAAGATGTTTGGCAAACTGGTTTCAAGAAAATCCGAATTGTTATATAATGGTATATGTGAACAGGGGGAGTTTGTTTTAAAATTAATCGATGAATGTATAGAAAACCTCAAGAATTTAAGAGAGGGGCAGACAGGCTATGCTATATAACCCTTATATGAAATACCAGCAAATTCAGGTGGAAACCGCCAGCCAGGAAAGATTGATATTGATGATGTACGACGGAGCAATAAAGTTCATAAAGCTTGGTAAAGAGGCCATAGAAAAAAGAGATTTTTCGTCCGCAAATGAGTATATAAAAAGGGCGGAAGATATAGTTCTCGAATTAAAAATGAGCCTGAATATGGATGCTGGCGGCATAGCGAAAAATCTATCCGCAGTATATGATTACCTTTACAGCAGGTTAATAGAAGCCAATTTCAACAAAGATACGGAAATGCTCGAAGAAGTATTAAACCATTTAACAGATTTTAGAAATACATGGGTAGAAGTTTTTAAAAGAGCCAAAAATCCTTAGAAATTCATAAATGGTACTTTGCATGGGAGGTGTAAATTTGAACATTCTGGTGACAGGAGCTGCAGGTTTTATCGGTTCTCACTTAACTGAAGAATTAGTTAAAAGAGGGCACCGTGTTAAAGCATTTATAAGATATAATTCAAGCGGAAGTTGGGGATGGTTAGAAACATCACCATTAAAAAATGAAATCGAGGTTTATCAGGGTGATATCAGAGATTATGATGGAGTTAAAGAATCTTTAAAAAATATAGACATAGTATTTCATTTAGCCGCGCTAATTGGTATACCGTATTCCTACAAATCACCTTTAGCCTATATAAAAACTAACATAGAAGGAACGTATAATATTCTAAAAGGGTCAATGGAACAAGGTGTAAAAAAAATCATCCATACCTCCACATCCGAAGTCTACGGGACCGCTATATATGTTCCAATAGACGAACAACACCCACTTCAGGCTCAATCACCCTATTCGGCAAGTAAGATAGGGGCTGATCAACTGGCCTTGAGCTTTTACAGATCTTTTGATCTTCCCGTGGCAGTGGCCCGGCCTTTTAATACCTATGGCCCAAGACAATCGGCCCGGGCTATTATACCTACTGTTATAACCCAGATACTTTCGGGTAAGGAATGCATAGAACTGGGTAATCTTTATCCTACCAGAGATTTAAATTATGTAAAGGATACCGTGGAGGGGTTAATGGCTATTGCGTTTTCGGACAGGACCATTGGTGAAGTAATAAATATAGGAAGTGGAAAAGAGATTTCCATCAGAGAGCTTGTACTATTAATATCAAGAATCATGAATAAAAAGATAGAAATAAAGCAGGATAAACAGAGATTAAGACCGGAAAAAAGCGAAGTTGAAAGGCTTTGTTGTGATAATACAAAAATAAAAAATCTTACTAACTGGCAATCGCATTATTCATTAGAGGAAGGTTTAAAGGAAACAATTAATTGGTTTAGCGAAAATTACAAATTTTATAAGCCGGAAATATACAATACATAAGGGTGCTGAAAATGATAGGTATAAAAATTCCTTTAGATTGGCCGAATCTTGGTGAACTTGAAAAAGAATATGTTGTAAAAGCAATAGAAAGTGGATATGTATCTACATCAGGGCCACTTGTTAAAAAATTTGAAGAGGAATTTGCCAATTGCGTTGGGGCAAAATATGCAGTTGCTACAGCCAATGGTACTATGGCTTTGCATTTGGCTTTAATGCTACTTTCTATTGGCCCAGGAGATGAAGTAATAGTTCCAGCCTTGACGTTTATAGCTTCAGTAAACCCTGTGATTTATGTTGGTGCTACGCCTGTGGTAGTAGATGTAGACCCTGTTACATGGAATATAGATCCGGAAGCCATTAAAAAAGCGGTAACTCCGAGGACAAAAGCAATAATTCCGGTGCACCTGTATGGCAATCCAGCAAATATGATTGAGATTATTAAAATAGCCAGAAAATATAATCTACATGTTATTGAAGATGCTAGTGAGGCTTTGGGATCTAAACTAAATGGAAAATATATGGGGACCTTTGGTGACATAGGAGTTTTTAGCTTTAATGGAAATAAGATAATTACCACTGGTGGAGGAGGTATGCTGGTAACCGATGATGAGTTAATTGCCAGAAAAGCAAGACTAATTGTAAATCAAGGAAGAGAATCGGGAATTATTGAGTATGAACATATAGAAATAGGATACAATTATAGACTTACTAACCTCCAGGCAGCTTTGGGCCTGGCACAGCTTAAAAGACTACCTGAATTTCTGAGCGCAAAAGTAAAAAATGCCGAAATATATAAACAGGAATTAAACGATATTCCAGGGATTACATGGCAACAAGAAATACCTGAAGCCAGTTCTAACTGGTGGTTATTTTCTGTAATTTTGGATGAAAAATATAAGAGCAGAATAGAAATTATCAATGATTTGAAGTGCGACGGTATTCAGACCAGGCCGCTTTTTAAACCTATATACATGCAGCCCTGTTATAAAGGGTTTAGTTTTCCGTTATGTCCCATAGCATTTAAATTGTATTCAAGAGGGATTAATTTACCCAGCGCTACATTTCTTACTGAAAAAGATATAAAGTATACTTGTCACTGTTTAAAAAGGGTGATTTTATGAGATTGCCAATAGTAATTATTGGCGCTGGCGGCCATGCAAAAGTTGTAGTTGAAATAATAGATTCCATGGGGATTTATGAGATTTTCGGTTGTACTGATTTAAAAAAAGACAATACTTTAAAAGAATACGGTATTCATTACATTGGAAGTGATGATGATTTAAAAAATATTTTTGGTAATGTAAAATGTGCAGCCATGGGTGTGGGAGGAATAAGTAATCTATACAGGCAGAATCTATATCAAAAAATTAAAAGCATGGGTTTTCAATTTCCAGTTTTAAGACATAAATCATGTTTAATCTCAAAAGATGTAAGTATAGAAGAGGCGACAGTAATAATGCCTGGAGTTATAATTAATCCAGGAACTAAAATAGGCACTAATGTAATCATAAACACTGGAGCTGTTGTGGAGCATGACTGCATAATTGAAGATTCTGCTCAAATAGGTCCGGGAGCCATATTATGCGGGGGCGTTAAAATAGCCAAAAGAGCTTATATTGGGGCGGGAGCGTGTATTCTTCCAGGCATATCAATAGATGAAGATACTATAGTAGGTGCCGGAGCAGTAGTAACAAAGAATTTAAAATCAAATTCAAAAGTAGTCGGAAATCCGGCCAGAGAACTTAAGTGATCTGGAAGGGTTAAAAATTATGAAAAAAATAATGGTATTTACTTCTACAAGAGCCGATTATGGACTTTTGAAACCACTATTAAAGAGGATAAAAGAAAGTCCACATCTAAATCTTTTATTAGTAGTGGCAGGAGACCATTTATTAAAAGAAAAAGGTTATACTGTTTCTGAAATAACAGATGATGGTTTCACGATAACTGAGAAAATAACTCATATATTAATGGAAGATACACGAGAAGCACTTTCAAAATCCGTTGGTATAGCCATACTGGAATTATCCAGTATCTTTGAAAGGGAAAAGCCGGACATGTTGATATTGCTGGGAGACCGTTATGAGCTTTTAGCACCGGCCACTTGTGCTGTGATACAAAGAGTGCCAATAGTTCATATATGTGGAGGAGAATCTACTGAAGGAGCAATAGATGAACAAATTCGTCATGCATTGACCAAAATGGCTCATCTTCATTTTCCTTCTACGATGGAATACGGTTGGGCCATCAGGCAGATGGGAGAAGAGGCATGGCGCATTCATGTAACAGGTTCATTGAGTGTTGAAAATATACGCAATTCGTCATATATGACACCTCTCCAATTAAAACTTGCTTTGGGGATAGATTTGAATAAGCCCATATTGCTGATTACATACCATCCTGAAAGTTTACTTTCAGAAAAAGATCCCGCAAGTCAAATAGAGATTTTAATAAATGCTTTAAAGTATTTTTCTGATTATCAACAAGTAATAACATTTCCTGGCGTTGAAGCAGGCTATAAAGATATAATATATGCATGGAAACAATATGCACAAAACCATTCCAATGTATTTTTATTTGAGAGTTTAGGGTCAAAAGCTTATCTAGGTTTGATGAAGATTTGCAGAGCGGTTGTAGGAAACTCTTCTAGCGGGTTAATAGAGGCGCCTAGCTTCTGTGTTCCAACACTAAATATCGGTGAAAGGCAAAAAGGCAGAATAAGGGCTTCAAGTGTAATAGATGTAAAATTAGATGTTGATGAAATAATAAAAGGGCTTAATAAAATTCTTTTTGATAAAGAATTTATTGAAAAGCTACCCTTTACAGTTAACCCCTATGACCCTTTCAAAGACGGTAATGCAAGTAAAAGAATAGTAAAAATTTTGGAAGAAACAGTATTAGATAAAAAACTACTTGAAAAACGATTGGATTTTCCCGAACCGAAAGAGAGGGAAGCATTTAATGTTCAATAATGTCTTTATTATCGCCGAAGCCGGGGTAAATCATAATGGTAACATCGAAACTGCAAAAAGAATGGTAGATGAAGCAATTAAATCAGGTGCTAACGCTATAAAATTTCAAACGTTTGTATCTGAAAAAGTTGTGACGGTTAATGCACCAAAGGCCGAATATCAAAAAATTAATATGCCATCAACGTCTGAAAGCCAGTATAAAATGATAAAAAATTTAGAACTGACTTATGATGATTTTGTAAAGATTAAAAGATATTGTGATGAAAAAAAAATAATGTTTTTATCTTCGCCTTTTGATTTACAAAGTATTGATTTTCTAGTAAGAATAGATGTACCATATATAAAAATACCTTCAGGGGAAATTACAAATCTCCCATATTTAAAAAAAGTAGGTAGAACTAAAAAACCGGTAATTTTGTCCACAGGTATGTCCACGTTAGGTGAAGTTGAAAACGCCGTAAATATTTTAAAAAATTCAGGCACAGAAGAAATAATTTTACTTCACTGCACTACTAATTATCCCACTCCTGTGGAAGAAGTAAACCTTCTAGCTATGATTACTATGAAGCATGCTTTTAACCTAATGGTTGGTTACTCTGATCATACAAGAGGAATTAATATTCCAATAGCAGCCGTTGCTTTAGGAGCAAAAGTAATTGAAAAACATTTTACTTTGGACAAAAATATGGCCGGTCCCGATCATAAAGCTTCTTTGGAGCCAGAAGAATTTAAAGAAATGGTCAAAGCCATTAGGGAAGTAGAAAAAAGTCTGGGCAATGGCATTAAAATCCCGACTGAAAGTGAACAGAAAATTATACCAATTGTTAGGAGAAGTATAGTAGCAGCAAGAGATATAAAACAAGGGGAAATATTGACCGAGGAGAATATAGTTGTAAAACGACCGGGTACCGGGATTTCGCCAATGTTTATTGACACTGTCTTGGGTAGGAAAGCTAAATGTTTAATAAAAAAAGATGATGTAATAACGTGGGATATGATTTAAAAGAGGGGATATGTCTTGAACTGGCATAAAGAAAAATTGGAAGATATTTTGGTTTTTCCGGAAGAAAAGCTATTAGACGTTTTAACGAAAATGGAGAACGCTGGCATGCAGGTATTAATTGTGGTAAATAATGAAAGATCGATTTTAGGTATAATCACTGATGGTGACATGCGACGTGCTTTAATTAAAGGAAGAAGTTTAGATACGTATGTCAAAGAAATTATGCATCCAAATCCGAAAGTATTAAAAATAAGTTGTGCTACTAAAGAAGAAGCAAAAAAAATGATGATTAAGAATAGTATACGACATATACCTTTAGTGGATGACTTGAATCGGGTACAAGATATTATTCTATGGTTTGACCTATTTGATAACAAATTGGTACCTAAATCACAAAATGTTGTTATTATGGCAGGAGGTGAAGGTACCAGACTTGATCCCTTTACCAGAATACTTCCCAAACCGATGATTCCACTTGGCGATAAGCCTATTATAGAAGTTATTATGGACAAATTTTATAATCAGGGATTTTCAAATTTTACATTGTCTTTAGGATATAAAGCCGAGATAATAAAACTGTACTTTAAAGAGAACAACCAAAAACCTTACAAAATAAATTATATTCAAGAAGATAAACCATTGGGAACTGCCGGATCTTTGGCATTATTAAAAGGGGTAGAGAAACAAAGCTTTATTTTAACGAATTGTGATATTATTGTTGAAGCAGATTATACTGATGTTTTGGCATATCATAAGGAAAAAAAGTTTAGTATAACTATAATTGGAGCTTTACGGGATTTTACTGTACCATATGGAGTTTTAAAGATAGATAAAGGAAGTTTTCAGGCCATAGAAGAAAAACCTAAATTTCATTTTTTAGTAAATACAGGTGTATACATAATTGAACCTGAAGTTTTAGATTTAATTTCTTTAAATGAATCTATTGACATGACAAATTTGATTGCAAGAGCCCAAAACAATGGTTTAAAAATTGGTGTATACCCTTATCATGGGAAATGGTTTGATGTAGGACAGTGGGAAGAATACCGTCAAACGCTTAGATTTATTGAGGGAAAAACTAGGTGATAATATGTATCAAGATAAAAAAATATTGGCAATAATTCCAGCTCGGGCAGGGTCTAAAGGAATTCCGGGGAAAAATATAAAAAGCTTGGCAGGTAAGCCTTTAATTACATATACCATTGAAGTAGCTCAAAAAAGTGAGATTTTTGATTATATATTAGTTTCCACTGATGGGAGAGAGATAGCTGAACTGGCAAAAAAAGCTGGAGCGCAAGTACCTTTTATAAGACCGGCAGAACTTGCTTCGGATGGTGCAAAAAGCATTGATGTAATTCATCATGCTATGAGGTGGTTAGAGCAAAATGACATGATTTTTGACTGGTTAATGTATTTACAGCCTACAAGTCCTTTAAGAGCTGTTGAAGATATATTATCCTCCTGTGAGTTAATGTTAAAGCGCAAGGCGGAAGCAATAGTGTCAGTCTGTGAAGTAGATTATAATCCGTTCTTGGTTAATACTTTGCCCAAAGACTTATGTATGGCTAATTTTATCAGACCTGAATTACAAAATATCAATCGCCAACAGTTGCCTGTTTATTATAGAATAAATGGAGCAATATATTTGAGCAGGTGGGATTTTATTAAAAAAAGTAATACATGGTATGGTCCCAAAACCTATGCTTACATAATGCCGAAGATGAGATCTATCGACATAGATGATGTTTTTGACTTTAAGTTTGCAGAATTTATATTGGAGAATAAAGAAAGCCTGCGGTAAAGGAGTTATCCATAGTCAGTTCATGTTATTTTAAAATGATTGTGATATTAACTTTGCAAAATATATAATTCCCAGAAAATAGTGAAGAGAGCGAGAAAATGATACAAAAAGTCAATATATAAAAAATTGGGGATTCGGATTATTATTTTAAAACGGAGTTTATTAAAGGCAGGTGTAAATTGTGGACAGCGAAAAAGTGATGGAAATACTGAAGGAGCAGCTGAAAATTCTAAAAAAAATGCTGGAGAACTCTGAAAAAGCCTATCTGGTGCTGCGGCAGGAGGATACCGAGATGGTGGCGGACATATATGCATCTTCTGCAGGGCTGATGGAACGGTTTGATAAGTGCGGCCGAAAGCTTGCAGGCGCAGGGGGGAGTATCAATATAATGGAATATTTGCGCAGTGATAAGGGAGAAGCCGGAGAGATTTACAGGGAAATAATCGCGTGTTTGAATAATATAAAAAATGTAGATGAAGAAAACCAGAGATATGCCATAAAAATTAAAAATACTATTCAGGAAAACATAATAAATCTTCAAAAATCACATAAGGCATTTAAAAACTATATTACACAAATACCTTTCACCGGTGGCGGTTTTATAGATACGAAAAAATAAGCACTCTGTGCTGCATTTTTTCATATTCATAGTATATGTTCCTAACTGTAAACTGTGGAGTTAAACATGACCACAATGCGGAGCCGCACGCCAAATGGCAGCAGGATTTTCAGACGTTTTGCCATATATAAAAACCGATGGTTTGATGGTATATTGTAAGGTTTTTATTAGATTTTTGTAAAATGAATTTAATCTCTACAATATCTTACAGTTTTAATCTATCTGCCTTTTAAAGGTTTCATATCTAGGTCAATCTTCAATAAATAAAAATGTCATCCGGCTTTTTTAAAAATAAAAAACCACTTGACGCACTCTAGCTCAGAATTTTTCTTGCTTTTTTTGACAGATCAATGTATAATATAGTAGGCATAACTTAGGTCTGTGGTTGAAAGTCGATGCCAGGGCCGTAGGCGAAGCGACTCCCAAGGGTGGCGTTCCACCTGCAGTATGCGGCGTCTTTGGGGAAAGACCAGGTCAGCTAAGGAAGTGCCAAAAAATCAATTTTCAAAGTGAGGGGTTTTTTTAATGGCATTCCAGGACAAAGTATTGGTTTGTAAAGATTGTGGGAAGGAGTTCACCTTTACCGCGGGCGAGCAGGAATTTTATGCAGAAAAGGGTTTTGAAAATGAACCCACCCGCTGCAAGGCTTGCCGAGATGCTCGCAAGAAGAGGATGAGCGACGGCGGCGCAAGAAAGCAGAGCAGGCAGATGTACGATGCGGTTTGCGCCGACTGCGGAGCGCCCACACAGGTTCCCTTTAAGCCCAGAAACGATAGACCCGTATACTGCAGCGCTTGTTACCAGAATCACCGCATGGCCCTGAACGGTTAACAAAAAGGGAATATAAAGTCCGGCTTTGCCGGGCTTTTTATTTTTTTTATTTTTTACAAAGCCCTTCAAAAAGCCTGCGGCATATCCTTGCGAAGTTTACGCGGCTCATTTTCATTTACAAAAACTTTTCCAGAAGAGCCGTCCGGGGTATTGAAAAAACATACGCATTAATGTATAATAATACATAATTTGAGCGCTTTACGCTTCAGGAGGTAATATTATGTTCAGCCTGAAAAAAATATTTATTCTGGCACTGATAGTAATAATTGCCGCGGGCATACTGGCGGGTTGCGGCAAGCCTGCGGCCACATCCGGACAGAAGCCGGAAGCTTCAAATCAACAGCAGGAGGCTTCGGCCCAACAAAATTCCGGAAGTGGTAATCAAGGTGCCCCGCAGCAGGAAAGCATCGTCGATAAAATCAAAAGTTCGGGTAAACTGGTGATTGCCACCAGCGCCGACTACCCTCCGTATGAGTTCCACGACCTTTCTGGAGGCAAAGACGAGATTAAAGGCTTCGACATCGATATAGCCAATGCCATTGCAAAGGAACTGGGAGTCCAGCTTGATATAAAGGATATGGCCTTTGACAGCGTCCTTCCGGCTCTGCTTTCCAAAAAAGTTGACCTTGCCATAGCGGCTTTTACCATAACCGAAGAGCGCAAAAAAAGTGTGAATTTCTCCGATCCGTATTTTGACGGCGGCCAGCAGATAGTGACATATAAGGGGAGCGGCATAAAAAGCAAGGAAGACTTAAAAGGCAAAAAGATAGGTGTGCAGATAAGCACCACCGGCGAGGAAGAGGCCAAAAAGATAGAGGGTGCAAAGCTGAAGCAGTTTGACCTTGTCACCGAAGCCGTGCTGGAACTCAAAAACAAGCGGGTGGACGCCATCATAGTGGGCGAGGTGGTGGCCAAGGCTTACACCGCGGAGAATCCCGACCTTGAAATTGTGGGAGAGAGGCTGAACTCCGAACAAAACGGAATCCCCGTCAGGAAAGAAGATACCGAACTTCTGAAAGTGGTAAATAAGGTTATAAAGGATTTAAAGGACAGCGGTGAATACGATAAGCTGGTCAAAAAATGGTTTATAGATTTTAAACCCGTTGAAAACAAATAAGATTCAGAATATGTGATTGTAAGGGGGGGCTCATGGGGCCCCCGCAGCTTTGAGAGGAGAAACTGCCGGAAAATGGATTTAAATTTTGGCTTCATAATAGAAAATTACCTCGGTTTTTTTGCAGAGGGTGCCCTTGTCACCATCAAAATAACCGCACTCGCCGTGCTCATGGGAATCATCATCGGCCTTTTTGTAGGAATGGGCAAGATGTCGAAAAATCCCGTCATAAGATGCGTCTGCTCGGCTTATGTGGAAGTAATCCGCGGGACGCCGCTCATGGTGCAGATCCTCATATTCTACTACGGGCTGCCGCAGATAATCGGCTTTGATATCCCCGAATACCCGGCGGCCGTGCTGGCCCTGGGCATTAACAGCGGCGGCTATGTGGCCGAAATCATCAGGGGCGGCATCCAGGCGGTAGACAGGGGGCAGATGGAGGCCGCAAGATCGCTGGGGATGAGCTACGGACAGGCGATGCGATACGTTATACTCCCCCAGGCCTTTAAAAAGATGATTCCGCCGCTGGGAAACGAATTCGTGACGCTTCTTAAAAATTCTTCCATGGCGACGGCCATAGGATTTCAGGAACTTACCCGGAGGGGTCAGATAGTCGGCAGCATAACTTACAAACCTTTTGAACCGCTGATTACGGTGGCGGCTTTCTATCTTATCATGACAATGGGCTTCACTCAGATTTTGAATTTTATTGAGGGGAGGCTGAAGATAAGTGATTGAAGTTAAAGATCTGCATAAAAGCTTCGGCCCTCTTGAAGTATTGAAAGGCATCAACGGCAGGGTAGATAAGGGGGAAGTGGTGGTGATAATAGGCCCCAGCGGCTCCGGAAAAAGCACCTTTTTAAGATGTCTGAACCTGCTGGAGCGGCCCACCAGAGGTGAGGTTTACATTGAAGGGAAAAACCTCATGGACCCGGCCACCAATATAAATAAACTCCGCCAGGATGTGGGCATGGTTTTTCAGCATTTCAACCTTTTTCCCCATAAGACGGTGCTGGAAAATGTCACCCTTGCTCCTGTTAAAGTAAAGAAGGAAAACCCTAAAGAAGCCGAAGAAAAGGCCATGGAGCTTTTGAACAGGGTGGGGCTTGCCGACAAGGCCCGCAGCTTTCCTTCACAGCTTTCTGGAGGCCAGAAACAGAGGGTGGCCATAGCCAGAGCCCTTGCCATGAACCCAAAGGTAATGCTTTTCGACGAGCCCACATCGGCCCTGGACCCGGAGATGATAAAGGAAGTGCTGGATGTCATGAAAGACCTGGCAAAAGACGGAATGACCATGGTGGTGGTAACCCATGAGATGGGATTTGCAAGAGAAGTGGCGGACAGGGTTATGTTCATGGATGAGGGAAGGATACTGGAAGAGGGGTCCCCGGAAGAAATATACAACAGTCCGCAAAATTTAAGGACAAAGGAGTTTTTGAGCAAAATACTTTAGCTTTCTATAATAATTAATTTTAATTATATTAATACAGATTAAATTAATCCAGAATAGATTAATATTATATAGTCTCCCCCTCAAAATAATTTTTATTCAGAGCCCGATACTTCCGGGCTCTTTAATTTTGTTCCTTATTTAAATGCTTCCGCAATTTATTTTCGATTTTTATGCAGAAACTTAAGCTGTTCCTGAGATGGTTAAAGGCAGCGGAAGAAAGCTGTGCTTTTGCTGCAGAGACATAATTACCCATCCCAAATGAAATGATTAATATAGTATAATATATTGTGGAATCGGGGATTAAGTATAGCCGTATTTGAAAAGCGGGTGATAAAATTGAATGAAACGGTGCGCATAAGGGTTATTACCCGTGACCGGGTGGGTATGGCCTTGGATGTCCTGAAAGTGCTATACAGGTACGGCGTGAACCTGAAAGCCATGGAAGTGGGGCCGGGACTTGTGTGCATAAAGATGGAGAGAAAAGCCGATGTGGATCTTGACTTTTTGAAAGAACAGCTTTTGAAAGAGCCGGACGTAAAAAATGTGCAGGAGATAGAACTGCTTCCCCAGGAAAAAAGGGAAAAACATATTAAAGCCGTGCTGGATGCAGCCGGTGAAGGCATAATAGCCGTAGACAGGGAAGGCGTTATTACCACTTTTAACCCTGCTGCCGAAAAGATTCTCAAGATAAAGGCTAAAGATGCCCTGGGGAAAAATATAGCCGAACTTCTCGCACCGGACCTGCCAGTGCTAAAGACAATTGCCACGGGTGAAAGTTACGATAACGAAGAGATTATTCTGAACACCGAGACCACGCGTAGCCATTACATTACATCAGGACGGCCGATTCTCGATGAAGAGGGAAATCCCATCGGGGCGGTGGCTTCACTGCAAGATATAGAAAGGGTTATGGATCTGGTGTATTCCTTTACCCGGCCTCCCATGATAACTTTTGATGAGATAATCGGCGAGAGCGAAAAGATAAAGAGGGTGAAGGAGATGGCAAGCATAGTGGCCAGGGGGAATTCCACCGTACTCATTCGCGGGGAAAGCGGCACCGGCAAGGAGCTTTTCGCCCGTTCCATTCACATGGCGAGCCCCCGCAGAGACAGGCCCTTTGTTCCGGTCAACTGCGCCGCTCTGCCGGATACCCTGCTTGAAAGCGAGCTGTTCGGCTACGAGGAAGGCGCTTTTACCGGAGCAAAAAAAGGTGGTAAGCAGGGGCTTTTTAAATATGCCGACAAAGGCACGATTTTTCTCGATGAGATAGGTGAACTTTCACCGCACCTCCAGGTAAAACTGCTCAGAGTCCTCCAGGAGGGCAGGATAAGAAGGGTAGGGGCCGATGAGGAGATTCCTGTGGATGTCCGTGTAATTGCCGCCACCAACCGGGACCTGGAAAAACTTATGAAGTCAGGCCAGTTCAGGGACGACCTTTACTACAGGCTGAATGTGATACCGATCATACTACCGCCCCTCCGTGAAAGGAAAGAAGATATTCCAATCCTCGCCCGGCATTTTATAGAAAAGCTTTCCCAGAAGATGAACAAAAAGGTGGAAGGCATAAGTGATGAAGCGCTGGAAAAACTTATGAATTACGACTGGCCGGGGAACATCAGGGAGCTTTCCAATGTGATCGAGAGGGCCATGAACCTGTGTAATGGCAGGATAGAATCAAGACACCTCATCTTAAGGGAGGAAGAATTCGGGTCTTCACTGGATGCCGGTGAAAGAGAGAACCACCACCAGAAAAAGCTGAAAGACCTGGTAGCCGAGACAGAAAAGAGGGCTATCAGCGAGACTTTAAAAAGGTGCGGGAGCATAAGAAAGGCCGCCAGAGCGCTGGGGGTTTCCCACGCCACAATCATTAACAAGATTAGGGAGTATGGAATAAACCTGAGTGAAGTCTAACAGGATCTAAAGGCATCGCAGAGGAACACATTTTTTTTGTCCGGTGGTTAAAAAATATACCGATGGTAAATAATTTGACCATTTCCAGCCTAAAATGCGGTAAGAATATTTACCATATCCCCCGAAATTCGGCCGCAAAGCACGTGGCACAGTTTTTGCTTTTTCAAAAATAGCAACAAGTAAATTAAAATCCTCGGGGGGTTCAAATTTATGGATATAAGAAAAATGAAGTTTAATACAAAAGCCATTCATGCGGGGCAAAAACCGTGCCCTGTGACTGGAGCCCATGTGACTCCCATATACCAGACTTCCACATTTGTATTTAAAGATGTAGACCAGGGAGCCCGGAGATTTGCTGGAGAAGAGCGGGGATACATTTACACACGACTGGGAAACCCAACAGAGGCTGAACTGGAGGAAAAAATGGCCGCACTTGAATGCGGGGAAGCCGCCATTGCCACGGCTTCGGGCATGGCCGCCATTTCAACGGTGCTGCTATCCCTTTTGAAAAAGGGCGATCACATTGTGGGCGGAGACACACTTTACGGTTGCACCCACAGCCTCATCAGTGAGTTGCTGCCACAATACGGGGTGGAAGTTACTCTGGTGGATACTTCTAACCTTTCAAATATAGAAAAGGCCATGAAGCCAAATACAAAAGTCGTTTATGTGGAAACTCCCGCCAACCCCACTCTCAAACTGGTGGACCTTGAAGGTGCGGCGGATATCGCCCACAGGCACGGTGCGCGACTTGTGGTGGATAACACCTTTATGTCACCCTATCTGCAGAGGCCCATCGAGTACGGTGCCGATGTGGTGGTTCACAGCGCCACAAAATACATCGGCGGCCATGGAGATGTGGTAGCCGGTATTATAGTGGGGCCGAAAGAACTGCTGGATACCATGCGGATACCGTATTTGAAGGATTTTGGCGGCATTATATCGCCCTTTGACGCCTGGCTGCTGCTCCGGGGCCTGAAAACTCTGGGCGTTAGGATGGAGCGCCATTGCCAGAACGCCATGAAAGTGGCCGAATATCTGGAAGGGCATCCCGTAATCGAAAGAGTTTACTATCCCGGACTTAAATCCCACCCCCAGCACCAGCTGGCGGCAAGGCAGATGGACGGATTTGGTGGCATGATATGCTTTGAGGTGAAAGGCGGCCTTGAAGCCGGCAAGGTTTTGATGAACAGTGTGAAATTGATAACGCTGGCCGTAAGTCTTGGTTGTGTGGATTCGCTTATTGAGCATCCCGCATCGATGACTCACTCGCCGGTGCCGCCGGAGGAAAGGTTGAAGGCCGGCATCACTGATGGGCTTGTACGGCTTTCGGTGGGTATCGAAGACGTGGAGGATATTATCGCCGATCTGGACCAGGCTTTAAAGAAAGTTGAAGAGACAGTTGCGATAAAACGATAAGGAAAAAATTAAGCAGGCATGTACATCAATTAAAATAAAGAAAAAAATTTTCAGGAATTGCCGGTCAAGTTTTAAAAACCGCCGGCAATTCCCCAAATAAATAAAAGGGGGATCTGTATGGAACATAGAAAAAACCCTGTGGCTCTTTTACCTCTGGCTGTATTTCTGGCATTATTTTTGGGGACGGGCATTTATTTCAATTTAAAAGGAGTGGATTTTGCCTTTTACCAGCTTCCCTCGCCGGTGGCAGCAATGGTGGGTATCATAATAGCTTTTATTATCGGAAAAGGAAGTATTGACGAAAAAATGGATACCTTTGTTAAAGGCGTCGGTGAGAGCAACATCGTCATCATGTGCATGATTTACCTTCTGGCGGGAGGATTTTCCACTGTGGCCAAAGCCATGGGCGGTGTGGATTCTACCGTTAATTTCGGCCTTTCCATCATACCGCCAGGTCTAATACTCCCCGGAATATTTATCATAGCGGCTTTTGTAGCCACCGCCATGGGTACTTCCATGGGCACCATCGCCGCGGTGGCTCCGATTGCGACGGACATGGCGGTAAAAGCTCACCTCCCGCTGGCCGTGGCGGTAGGAGCCGTGGTGGGAGGGGCCATGTTCGGGGACAACCTTTCAATGATTTCAGATACGACCATAGCCGCTACCAGAACCCAGGGCTGCGCCATGAAAGACAAGTTTATAATGAATTTCAAGATAGCCCTGCCGGCCGCCATCCTGACTATAATAGTTATGATAATTTTCGGCGAGAGCGGTCAGGTACCCGCCTCCCTTCAATACAATGTGTTGAAAATACTCCCCTACCTTGCGGTTTTAATACTTGCGCTTTTGGGAATGAGCGTCTTTCTGGTCTTAATCATAGGAACTTTACTGGCGGGCGTCATAGGCCTGGCCGACGGCAGCTTTACTTTTATCGGGTTTACTCAGAAGATATATGAGGGTTTTGGTTCCATGCAGGAGATTTTCATCCTTTCACTTTTAATCGGGGGTTTGGCGGCGTTGATAACCAGAGAGGGAGGTATAGATTACCTGCTGGATGTAATAAGCCGCAGGATTAAGAACGTAAAAGGAGCGGAACTTGGCATAGGCGCCCTGGTATCCGTGGCGGACATCTGCACGGCCAACAACACGGTGGCCATAGTCATAACCGGTCCCATGGCCAAAAAGATATCCGACGAAAACGGCGTGGACCCCAGGCGCAGCGCCAGTATGCTGGACATATTTTCCTGTGTATGGCAGGGCATCATCCCTTATGGCGCTCAACTGCTGCTGGCTGGAAGTATATCAAAACTTTCTCCCATAGAGATAATGCCGACACTATATTATCCCTATCTGCTGGGCCTAATGGCACTCATCGCCATCGGCCTGGGATTTCCGAAAGTAAAGAGCGCCGCTCGATAATTTTTCATTTTTCATATCTATTTCAAAATCCTTAAATATGCCGACTTTGACGGTATCCTCGTCGGAGTATACTTCCGGACGGCCGTATTTTCCGTTTTCGCTCAGCTTAAAAACCATGACCGTTTTCCCCTCCGGCCAGACAATCCAGTATTCTTTGACGCCGGCCTTCTCGTAAAGGGAAAGTTTAAATATCATGTCTTTTTTTGACGTGGAAGGTGACGTTATTTCGATGATAAGATCCGGAGCCCCCCTGCAGCCTTTTTCATCCAGCTTTGAACTGTCACAGAATTTAACAAAAAGAATAAAGTAAAGATTTGCATTCTATGCTATAATAAAGCTATACCATTATGCTGGGTTGGGTGCCGGGCCGCCGCAATCACCCGTAACGACTTTCTATATTTTGAATAAGAATCACAACTATGGGGGAGAACCAATTATACGTGGTTCTTGAGAAGAAACTATGAAAAGAAGGAGAATCACAACTATTGGGAGAGGACCGCATGCAGTATCGAGACTATCATGTCCACCTGGAGCGGGGACCGTATACCGTCGAATGGATGAAGAGATTTCTGGACGAGGGCCGCAAAAAAGGCGTGATTGAAATAGGCTTTTCCGAGCACGGCCACAGGTTCGTCCAGGCAGGGGACATTTACAGGAGCTCAGGCTACAGGGGCCGATGGGCGGCTTCGGAAGCCACGGAGGATATTGAGGAATACATCGATATAGTGGAAAAGGCCAAAAGCCTTGGGTTTCCCGTGAAGCTGGGGATAGAGATGGACTATATCCCGGAATATGAGGAGGAGATCCGTGAGTTTGTAAACCGCTATCCCTTTGACTATGTGCTGGGTGCCGTCCACTGGCTGGGGGATTTTGGCTTTGACAACCCCGACCTCTTTGATGAATGGGAACGGCGGGATGTTGACCGAACTTATGAAGAGTATTTTGACGTTTTATTGAAGGCCGTAAGGTCCGGCATCTTCGACTGCATCGCCCATCCGGATGTGATAAAGGTTTTCGGCCACAGGGCGCGCCGGGACATGGGGGGCATTTATGCGGAAGTGGCACGGGCTCTGAAAGAAAAAGATATATGCGCCGAAGTAAGCACTGCGGGACTCAGAAAACCGGCGGGTGAACTGTACCCGTCGCCCCTGATGATGGAATATTTTAAGGAGTATGATGTCCAGCTTTTGATAAACTCCGACGCCCATGAACCGGAAGATGTGGGGAGGGACTTTGACAAAGCCCTGGAATTTTTGAAGGGGTATGGATATGATAGATTATTTTACTTTCACAGGAGAAAAAAGATGGTAAGCCGCTTGAGTGAGGTTGAGGTTTAAATGTTCAATGTGGTGCTGGTGGAGCCGGAGATACCGCAAAATACCGGCAATATAGCAAGGACATGCGCCGCAACGGGCTGCGTCCTGCATCTGGTCGGTCCGCTGGGCTTTTCTCTGGACGACAGGTATTTAAAAAGGGCGGGCCTTGACTACTGGCCGCTGGTGGATGTCAGGTATTACGAGAATTATCGGGAATTTGTAGAAAAAAATCCCGGCGCATCCATGTATTTTCTCACCACTAAGGCCAAAAAATGTTATGCCGACGTGACATATGAACCCGGGTGTTATCTGGTTTTTGGCAAGGAGACAGCCGGCCTCCCTCAGGAACTTTTGAATGCCCACCGCGAAAGGTGCGTGAGAATCCCCATGGTGGATGACGCCCGTTCGCTGAACCTTTCCAATTCGGTGGCCATAGTCGTATATGAAGCTTTAAGGCAGAACGGTTTTCGAGGTTTGAAAATACAGGGGCCATCCAAAAAATGATGTAAAATCGTCTCAAAATCTCCTGAATTATATTTTTTAGGAGATTTTTTTGTTGTGTATTGACAGAAAGCAATTATACTAGTATAATCGTATACAATAATACATAGCGCGGGAGGTATTCACAATGACTGCAAGTTTTTTGGGCAGGACAGTAAAAATTGTGGACACCACATTGAGAGACGGGGAACAAACGGCGGGAGTCGTATTTGCCAACCACGAGAAACTTGAAATCGCCAGGATGCTGGATGAACTCGGCATAGACCAGCTCGAAGCGGGCATCCCCGCCATGGGCGGCGATGAAAGGGAAGCCATAAAATCCATAGTCAAAGCCGGCCTTTCGGCCAGCATAATGGCATGGAACAGGGCGAACATAGAGGATATAAAGGAGTCCCTGGACTGCGGCGTTGACGCGGTGGCCATTTCTATCTCCACATCGGATATCCACATAAAGAACAAATTGAAAAAGAGCCGGGAGTGGGTTCTGGAGCAGATGGCAAAATGCACGGAATTTGCAAAGAGTCAGGGGGTCTACGTCTCTGTAAACGCCGAAGACGCCTCCAGGACAGATATGGAATTCCTGGTAAAATTCGCCCGGGAAGCCAAAAAGGCCGGGGCCGATCGCCTTCGGTTTTGCGATACCCTGGGGATTTTGAATCCTTTTAAGACCGCCAGGATGGTCGGCGAGCTCGTGGAAAAAGCCGGCATCCCCGTAGAAATGCATACGCACAACGACCTGGGGATGGCCACGGCAAACGCTCTGGCAGGGCTCGAGGCCGGTGCGACCTATGTGGGGGTTACCGTCAACGGCCTGGGTGAAAGGGCGGGGAATGCGCCGCTGGAAGAAGTGGCCATGGCTTTGAAATATGCCATGGGCTATGAAGTCGGGATAAAAACTTCTTTATTAAAGGAACTCTGCGAGTACGTTGCCAGGGCGTCGGGGCGCCCCCTTTCGGTAAATAAGACTATAGTCGGTGACAACATATTTGCACATGAGTCGGGTATACATGCAGACGGTGTGATAAAAGACCCATCGACATATGAATTTCTGAATCCGGCCGAGCTGGGGCTTGAAAGGAAAATTATAATCGGGAAGCATTCGGGGACGGCCTCCATAAAAGCCAAATTGCAGGAATACGGCATTTTTATTGATGAAGAGACGGCGAAGGATATATTGAAAGAGGTGCGGGGTACGGCTGTGGCGCTCAAAAGGCCGCTTCTCGACCGGGAGCTTATTTCGATTTACAGGCACATCGAGCGATTACGGGAAAAGGCGGGGTAGAAAACCTGCAGCGGCAAAAATGTAACGATACGATAAAAAAATAAATTGAAAAAATGGTACAGCACAAAAGGGAGCCCACCGTAGCAATCGGGGCTCCCCTTTTCTTTTTTGGCTTGGTCTTAGACCTTGAAGCGGTTGACAAGAGCCGTCAAATTTTCCGCCAGTCTGGCCAGTTCCTGGGCAGAAGCGGCTACATTTTCCATGGTGGCCGTCTGCTCTTCGGAGGAAGCGGAAACCTCCTCGGTGCCGGCGGCGGTTTCCTGCGATATACTGGATATGTTTTGAATCATTTCCAGTATGTTTTCCACGTGGGTATACTGGGCCGTAAGCTCGCTTGAGATTTCCCTGGAACGCTGCGCGGCCATATCAATATCCTTTATTATTTCATTTATTTTTTCGTTGATATCCATAATGAGGTCCTGCCCCTCGTCCACTTCCCGAATGCTTTCGGCCATGGCGGTGACTGCAAATTTGCTGCTCGTCTGGATCTGCTTGACTATATCGGCTATCTGCTTGGCTGCCTCTCCCGACTGTTCCGCCAGTTTTCGCACTTCGCCGGCCACCACCGCAAATCCTCGGCCGTGCTCCCCGGCCCGGGCCGCTTCGATGGATGCGTTGAGAGCCAGGAGGTTTGTCTGGTCTACAATTTCCCGGATGATGGTGGATATGTTGCCAATTTCCCGGACCTTTTTATCAAGTTCCTCCATGATTTTGTTGGAGCGGTCCACCGATGATTTAATGGAACCCATCTTTTCTGTCGCAATCTGTATCTTCTGCTGGCCGTCTCTGGCGCTTTTTACCATTTCTTGGGCCGACTCCGCCGTTGACTGAGCGTTTTCCTCGACTTTGCCGTTGGAGACCACCAGCTGGTTGACTATCTCGGATATTTCGGCAAGCTTTTTGGCTTGTTCATTGGCGCCGGCGGCTATCTGCTCAATGGCTCCCGCTACCTGCTGGGTGGACTGCTTGCTCTGTTCGGCTCCGGAAGCCAGTTCCTCGGCCGATGCAGACATGCTTTCGGCCGCCTTCATTACTTCCTGAACAAGGTTTTTAAGATTTGTTATCATGAAATTGAAGGATGACGCGAGGGTGCCGATTTCCGTTGAATCCTTGATGTTTACGGTTTCGGACAGATTGCCTTCCGCAACGCTCTTGGTGACTTTAACCAGCCGGCTTATGGGAGTTGCTATGTAGCGGCCTATCAAAAGTCCCACCGCAAGGCTCAGCACGGCCATGAAGATGGCGGTTATGTAAATGGTTCTGGTGACATTGTTCGTATGGGCGAAGGCTTCATCCACAGGCTGCTGGACGAAAATGCCCCACCCTGTGGTTTTCTGGCGGCCGTAAGCGACAAATTTGCGTTCTCCGTCGTAGGAATAAACTGCGAAACCGCGCTTTCCGGCCAGGGCCTGTTTTACGAAGTCAAATTTGGAGAGGTTTTCCCGCGCCTTTACAACTTTATATTCCTTGTGGGCTATAACCGTTCCATCCACATCGGTGATATAGGCGTAGCCTTTTTGCCCGATTTTCATGTTCATGACGATTTTCGTAAGGCTGACCAGGGAAATATCGGCGTTAAGGACGCCTATCGTTTGTCCCGTATCGGATAAAATGGAATTTGAAATGGATATTATAAAATTGCCTGATGTAGGGTCTATTCTAACGTTGGATATGTAAGTTTTATTGCCGGAGATGGCCTCCGTATACCATGATTCCTTTTTTACATCGTAGTTGTCTGGAAAACTGGCAAAAGGAACCGCAAAAACTTTACCTGCCGTGTCCGCAATGTATATCCTCAATATTTGCGGGTTTTGCTGGGTCATATCGTAGAGGAAGGGAGTGATCTGCGACTCGTCCATGGTCCTTACCACTTTCGTGGTGGCCAGGAAAGTAACGAGATTTTTGTTCTGTTCCACGAATAAGTCTATATTGTCATTCAGATTATCCACAATAATGCTGACTTTTTCCTCGATTTCCCTTTCCATGGCCGATTTTGAGAAGTAGTTTACAATTACGCCCATTACAATCAGCGGGACCAGTGCCATTACTATCAGAAAGACGGCGAGGCGTGTTTTTAAACTTTTATTCAAAAGCAAGACCCCCTTTGAAATTTTGGTGAGACAATAAAAAAGCCCTTTCGGGCGTTGAACCAATGAATGGTGCAGCCTGGCAGCCATAGCGTAAAGCCTTAGGCCCATAGCTTTGCGCCCGCCCCTTTCGGGGAGTTTGCCAAAAAACAAATATTTTTGTCCAATTATATCAAATTTTGCCACTAACTGCAACCGAAGTTGAAAGATGGTTTTAATAAAAGTATAATGAAATTGTGCGATTTATATTGTTAATTTAGGATTTTTGACTATTGAGAAGCTGGAGGAATTGATAGTGCAAACCGCTGAACACAGTGTCCTTCTTAGGCTGGCCCCGGCTGAAACGGTAAATAAGGGCCTCGAGTATTATAAAGCGGGGGCTGTAAGAAGGATTTATGTTGACCGTGACAAAATATATGCCCTTGTAAGGGGGCAAAGAGATTATCAAGTCATTCTGTATTTAAGAGGCAAAATTTTAGAGAGCTTTCATTGTACGTGTCCTGCCTATATGCAATACGAAGGGGCATGTAAACATATCATTGCAACCATATGCCATATAATGGAGAACGGAGTACAACAAAAAAACACATCCCCTGTTGAAAAAAACGATGTTGAAGCCGAGGTTTTAAAAGAACTGCTTTCGAAAACTCCTGAAAAAAAGCAGGAGGTAAAGGTCGATTACCGCATAGAGTTTTTTCAAAATGAAATGTATGGCTTTATGGCGAGGATGGAGATGCGGCTTGGTATCGAACGCATGTATGTATTAAAAAACGTAAGAGAATTCCTCGAAAAAACCGCAAGAGGCGTGCCTTCTGAGTTTGGCAAAATGTTAAAATTCCATCCTTTACTCCACGACTTCTCGCCGGAAGACCGTGAGGTATTCCGTGTGATTAAAGAAATGTATGAAATAGAGCGAAGTCTTGCCAGGTATGGATCACCGCCAAAAATACTTCTCAGCGACAGATACGTAAACCTCAATATGACCTATTTGAAAAAAATAGCGTCGGCTATGGGAGGAAGAACCGTTTACATGACGGCACCTGAGGAGGGCCCGGTGACTTTTGAGCTTCACAGGCCGCCCTGCGGCGTAATGATCGAAAAATTGGGAGACGGCATTGCCGTAAAGGCGGCAGAACCCATAGGTAAGCCACTGGACCGGGAATGTCGGGTAATTTTGAAAGACGCCAGAATTTATATACTCGACACGGAAGACCCGGCTTATCCGTTTTTCAAAGGGCTTTTGATAAGAGGAAACAACGGGTTGAAATTTACCGGTGAAAATCAGAAAAAGCTGATTTCGGTGCTGCCGCGCCTGGAAAAAAGCCAATGCGTGGAAATTGCCGCAGACCTCAAGGATATGTTCGTCAAGAGACCGCTGAGGCTGAGTATGCGTATTGACGGCTTCAAGAAGGGAATCGCCGCAGATATAAAATTTATTTACGGGGACAGAGAGATTGATCCGTTCAGCGGCGACGACGGTTTCATCATAAGAGATTACGAGAAGGAACAGTACATATTGAAACTGCTGGACGACAGCGGCTTTTTGAAAGAGAAGGGCAAATTGGTCCTTCAGGATGACGACAATCTTTACGCCTTCATAAAAGACGCACTGCCGCACCTTGCCGAAATGGGGGACGTGCTTTATTCCGCCGACGTAAAGCACCTTTTTTCAACAAAAACTCCTAAAATAAAATCTTCGATAAGATCCCTGGGCGGAAACCTGCTGGAAATAGATGTGGATTTTGAGGGCATTGACCGCAAGACCGCTGGCGAAATATTGCGCTCAATAAGGGAAAAAAAGAAATACTACAAATTAAAAAACGGTTCTTTCCTCTCTCTTGAAGATGAAAAAATTAAAAATCTGGCCGGTCTTCTGGAAGATGTACCGAAAGAGGATATAAAGCAAAACGCAGTCAGCATTTCAAAATACAGGGTAATGGGCTTTCTGGGGAAGAACCGCGGCCGGGTTTCGCCGCCCCTTGAACACATGGAAACATTTGAAAAGGTCATAGATGACATCGTAAATTCCCGGAGTCTGGAGATAAATCCTCCCGCAAGCCTTGCCGGGATACTCAGAGAATATCAGATCACGGGATTTAAGTGGCTCAAGATCCTGGCGGATCACGGCCTTGGCGGGGTGCTGGCAGATGACATGGGCCTCGGCAAGACACTTCAGGCGATAGCCTTTTTGCTTTCGGCAAAGGAATCAGGGGCGAGACCGCGCACATCTCTCATTGTAACGCCCTCAACCCTTATCTACAACTGGGAAAATGAAATAGCAAAATTTGCCCCGCAGCTTAAGACGACGGTGATATCCGGCACGGTGGCCGAAAGGAGGAAAATGATAAAAAAGCTGGACGAATGCGACGTGGCCATAACCTCATATCCGCTGCTGAGAAATGACGTGGACCTTTACTCTTCACATTCTTTTTATTGTGTGGTGCTGGATGAAGCCCAGCATATAAAGAATTTCGAGTCTCTCAACGCCAGATCCGTTAAAAAAATTAATTCCCATGCCAGATTCGCTCTGACCGGAACCCCCATGGAAAACTCTCCGGCCGAATTGTGGTCTATTTTTGACTTTATCATGCCAGGCTATCTGTATTCTTATAAAAAATTCAATGAAAATTATCAAAAGCCCATACTGAACGGGGACGACGGCGCCCTCCAGGAACTGAGAAAGCTCATATCGCCTTTTGTATTAAGGAGGACTAAAAAAGAGGTATTAAAAGAACTTCCGGAGAAAATAGAGACCACCCTGAAAGTTGACCTAACGCCCCAGCAGAAAAAACTGTACCTTTCATATCTCATGAAAATAAAAGGCGAAATAGAAGAAAAAATAGAGCGGGAAGGTTTTGAAAAAAGCAGGATGCACATATTCTCCGGGCTGCTCAGGCTCAGGCAGATATGCTGCCATCCGGGGGTATTCATCGAAAACTACAGGGGCTCCAGCGGGAAAATGGAGCTTTTGGAAGAACTGCTGGAAGGACTGGTAGAGGGCGGCCACAGGGTTCTCATATTTTCCCAGTTTACGTCAATGCTCTCATTGATTAAAAAAAATCTGGAGAAGATGAATATAAGGTATGCATATCTGGACGGGAGCACCGGCGTTTCGGAAAGAAAGAAGATAGTGGATGATTTCAACAACGGCGCCGGGCAGGTGTTTTTACTTTCGCTCAAGGCGGGGGGAGTGGGCCTGAACCTGACCTCGGCGGATACGGTGATTCACTTTGACCCGTGGTGGAATCCCGCCGTGGAAGAACAGGCCGCCGACCGGGCGTACAGGATCGGCCAGGAAAACAATGTCCAGGTTTTCAGACTCATAACCCGCGGCACCATTGAAGAAAAAATTGACGAACTGCAGAAGAAAAAGAAAGACCTGGTGGATTCCATCGTTTCAGAAGGCGAGGTCTTTATAAACTCCCTTTCGAAGGAAGAGGTCCTGGAACTTTTTCGGGTGAACTAATTCCTTTTAAATGAGATAATTCTTTTGAAATGGAATACAGGTTTAAATCGAAAATGCAAGGAGCATGACTGTGAATAATGGAGGCTTATTAAAAGCAGGTCAAAAAATTCAAATTTCCATTGAAAGTATGGCCCACGAAGGCCAGGGCGTCGGGAGGATCGACGGCCTGGCGGTGTTCGTCGAAGGCGCCCTGAAGGGAGAAAAAGTGCTGGCCAGGATAGACAAAGTGGCAAAAAGCTATGCCATAGCTCATGTGGAAGAAATCCTCGAGCCATCGCCCCGCAGGATAAACCCTGAGTGTCCCGCAGCCTTTCGCTGCGGAGGCTGCATGCTGCAGCACCTTTCCTATGAAGGCCAGCTGGAATTCAAAAAAGAAAAGGTAAAGGACAGCCTTCAGAGGATAGGCCGTATTTCTGCCGATGTTTTTGACACCATAGGGGTCAAAAACCCCACGGGATACAGGAACAAGGCCCAGTACCCCGTGGGGAAGGTGAGCGGGCAGGCCGTGCTGGGATTTTACGAAAGGCGCACTCACAATATAGTTCCGTCTGAAAACTGCATGATACAGCATCCGGCCAGCAACAGAATTGCCAGGATAGTAAAGGAGTGGATAGAGCGGTACAATGTGCCCGTTTACAACGAAATAACGCACAGGGGCCTGGTGCGTCATGTGGTGACAAGGGTGGGCTGCAGGACCGGAGAAATCATGGTCATCCTGGTGATAAACGGCGATAAAATTCCCCGCCAGCAGGAACTGGCAGACCTTTTAAAAGAAGGCGTTCCGGGCTTTAAAAGCCTTGTTTTAAACATAAATAAAAAGAAAACAAACGTCATAATGGGCGAAGAAAATATAACCCTTTTCGGCCCCCCTTACATTCACGACTGCATCGGAAACATAAAATTTCGACTGTCCCCGATTTCCTTTTTCCAGGTAAATTCCCTTCAGGTGGAGGTGCTCTACAATAAAGCTCTGGAATACGCAGAACTTACGGGGAAAGAAACCGTCATCGACACCTATTGCGGCACAGGCACCATCACTTTGTTTTTGGCCCAGAAGGCAAAAAAAGTTTACGGAATAGAGGTGGTGCCCCAGGCGGTGGAAGACGCAAGGCACAATGCTAAAATAAACGGCATAAAAAATGTGGAGTTTTTGGAAGGAGCCGCCGAGGAGGTCCTGCCGGAACTTGCAAAAAAAGGCATAATGGCCGATGTCGTGGTCATGGACCCGCCCCGCCGCGGGTGCGACGAAAAACTCCTGGAAGCCGCGGTAAAAATGTCCCCGGGCAGGATGGTTTACGTCTCCTGCAACCCCGCCACCCTGGCCAGGGATCTCCGGTTCCTGGAAGACCGGGGCTACAAAACCGAAAAAGTTCAGCCGGTGGACATGTTCCCGTATACGTATCACGTGGAGTGCGTGGTATCGATTAAAAGAAAACACAACTGAAATTTTCACGGGTGCCGGCCAGTATGACAACAACTGTTGAGCCGCCTTCTTCAATGATTGTATAAGCCAGCTCATAATTATAGCAAAGAAACAAAGAAATCAAGAAGGGGCAAGGGGGTTTATAGATATTAGGCTAACGGGTATATAAAAACACAAGATGAGCTGTATGTTCGCAATTTATTTTTATAGTTTTTTAGTATTTGTTTAACTATGTTGAAGGCGGAATTTAGAAGGATTTTTCGACACTTTGTCAAATTATATATTAGCAAGTAACACAATTTGTCTAAATTTAACAATATTTACCAGGTAATTTTAATGGTTCAGCAACTTGCAAACTCTTTCTAGACCTAAATAAAAGAGAGAGGAATTTTTAGTTGCTGCAGATAAATAATATTTTAAAAAGACGACCGCACTATAATAAAATTACAAATGTATATATACCTGTCATATACAAATTTTGGGTTTCCCAGATTTTAGCGATATTATGGATGATATTTTCTATAAAACTCTCAATGCCATGGCTGAAGGAACTAAAAAGTGAAACAGGTTTTCCTTTAGCTTTATTTGCCATTACGTTTATTGCGTATGTACCGGGTTACCTTGTTATGTTTACCACGGTAAGTCTTCTTTTAGACAGACAACCTGGATTAAAAAAACCGACCCCCGATATCCCAGTAACCATACTAATAGCCGCAAAGAACGAAGCAGAGAGAATAACTACCACCCTTCGGTATATAGCAAATCAAGATTATAAAGGCCAAATATATGTAATTATTGTAGACAACAACTCTACAGATAAAACATCGCAAATTGCTGAAAATGCGGCAGAAGAATTTGGCCTTAAATGCGTATGTCTTTTCGAAGCAAAGCCGGGTAAATGCCACGCGCTAAACACAGGTTTAAAAGCGATAAAAACAGAATATTTTATAACTCTCGACGCGGATACAATTCTTCATAAGAAGGCTATTAACAACATAGTGGCAAGGATTTTAAGCTCTCCATCAGATGTCTGCGCAGTGGCTGGACACGTACTTGTAAGAAATAGTCGAGACAATCTTCTTACAAGGATACAGGAATGGGATTATTTTATGGGGATTGCGTCGTTAAAAAGAATGCAGGGGTTATACCAGGGTACGCTTGTAGCTCAGGGAGCGTTTAGTCTATATAAGACAGATGTAGTGCTGCAGGTTGGCGGATGGACTGACGCGATAGGCGAAGACATTGTATTAACATGGAAGTTCTTTGAAAAAGGATACAGAGTATATTTTGAACCCCTAGCAATAGCTTTTACAGAAGTGCCAAGAAAATTAAAACACTTCGCAAGACAGAGATCGCGCTGGGCACGGGGAATGTTTGAGGGACTGAAAACTGCAGGTCCATGGAAACAGCAGAGACTGTTTTCCATATTTTTAATCAGCATAGATATTTTAATTCCATTAATAGATATTGCTTTTACTTTTATTTGGATACCTGGCCTAATATTAGCATTTTTTGGTAAATATTACATTGTAGGACCTTACACTCTTTTTGTGCTTCCTTTAAATTTTTTAGTGACTTTGCTAATGTACATATATCAAAAAAATGTTTTTGATTTTTTAAATTTGAGAGTTCGTAAAAACAGAATAGGGTATGTTGTTTATTTATTATTTTATCAAATAATACATTCTCCTATTGCAGTCTGGGGTTATATTCAGGAACTTTTAAAAATGCGTAGAATATGGAAATGATGTGTTTTTATTCCATGAAATGAATTGAATTAACCGGAGGTATTAATTGATGAATGCATCTTTGCCTAAGAAAATCCTGATTGTGGAAGACAGCAGGCTTAATGCACAGATAACGGCAGATATTTTAAGTAAATACGGATACAAAACAGAAATGGTGCGCACGGGAGAAGAAGCTGTAGAAAAAGCCCGCAGCAGCCAAGGCCCCGATCTCATCCTGATGGATATAGAACTGGAAGGAAAAATTGACGGGATAGATGCGGCACGCATAATACAGCGGTTTAAAGACATTCCTATTTTATTTCACTAGCGTTGCATAAATAAAAAATTCATTTGTCAACTATAAAACAGCAAAGAAAATTAAATAAAACTGAAGAAAAAGCAAGAAAAGCCTTGTACTATTAAAAAAAATCCTTTATAATAGAGATATGGGGTAGTCCTTGCCCAAATCTCTAATATAAAGGAGCAACAAAATGCAAGGCAAGGATACCATAAATTCCACATTAAGTCAACTGTTTAATCCATTATCTGACAAATGCACTCTTCA